>JAFDKD010000223.1 GCA_019307165.1 Deltaproteobacteria bacterium
CTTCGCTTCGCCAGGTTGAGGCCAAGGGTAAGGCTGAGAGAAGGCTTCGCTGCGCTTCGCCAGGCTGAGATTGAGAGAATGAATTGTACATTCTGTGAACCCTGCTCAACCTTAACCTTAACCTATCATTTTTATCAACCTCAGCCTTGACCTCAGCCTGTCTTTCCAGCCCCCTATGGGGCGGCCTCAAAGCTGGGTCCTATGGACCCGGATCTTTACTTACCCTCTGGCCAAAGCGTGGGGCAATCTCAAGTATCTGACCCGAAAATAATAAGAATTTTTTCCATGAGCCTTGAGCCCTATGCCCTTGGCCGTACCTTCATCATTCGATATTCCTTGTTCGGTGTTCGATATTCAAAACACACATGTCTGAAATCGAAGGGCTAATGATAATCGGCATCAAGTACTGCGGGGGCTGTAATCCGGACTATGACCGGGTGGCCCTGGTAGAGGAAATGGCGTCGCGGTCGGCGGCCGGGGTGCAGTTTGTACAGGCAGGGGCGGCGGATTCGGATATCATCCTTGCGGTCCAGGGCTGCGCCACCGCATGCGCCGATCTGAGTGCGTTTGAGGGCGCGCGCATTATTCGCGTTACAAGCCCGGCTGAGGGTGAAGGCCTGATTCAATTGCTTGCGTCGGGTGACATGTCCGCGGGACTTAGATACATGGAGAGCAAAGCCACATGAGGGACTTTCGAATGACGGAGAATAGAAAAGCGCTTTAACGGGACTACGGAGGGTGGATCAGTGCGAAGCGAAGATTCCGTTGTGGCGGAAAATACTGCAAACGATCCACAAAAAGCGTTTATTTTCAACAGAACATAAAAAAACCCGTAATTTAGTTGACTTTTTCGATCTGGAGTCGTATTCACATTTGATTATATGCGATGGTGAAAAGGCAGGGCAGGGGGAAACAACCATTCGATGGAGGAGGAACAATGGCTGCAAAAAAGAAGGCAAAGACGGTGAAGGCAAAGGAGGAAGCCCCGAAACGCAAACTCACGGCGGTAAAAGAGTCCATGAGCAAATCGGCGATCATGAACGAGATTGCGGAAAATACGGGGATTACCAAGAAGCAGGTTACATCGGTTTTTGACGAACTGAACGCACTGATCGAGCGCCACGTCAAAAAACGCAGTCCCGGCAAATTCACCCTGCCGGGAATCCTGAAAATTGAAGTCAAGAAAAAGCCCGCCAGAAAGGCCCGAAAGGGCGTCAACCCATTTACGGGTGAAGAGATGACCTTCAAGGCCAAGCCGGCTCAGAGGGCGGTGAAGATTCGCCCCCTGAAGAAGTTGAAGGAGATGGCGGAATAAATAACAAAGGCGTTTGCGCGCATTTCAAACAAGGGCGGTGCCGGTTTTAGCCGGCGCCGCTTTTTTTTTAGGGTGAGGTGATAATATCGTGTCTTTTTCAACTTTAGGGCTGGTATGTTGTATGTTAAGCTGCAAGCGGATGAGAAGCAGGCGGATGTGAACCTGAGGAGGATGCCGTGCGAATTCTTCTCGTGGAAGACGATTTGAAGATTGCCTCTTTTGTCATGAAAGGCCTTCGGGCGGCGGGGTTTGCCGTTGACCATGCCAAGGACGGGGAGGCGGGACTGCACATGGCCTTGACCGAACCGTACGACGCCGCCGTCATCGACATCATGCTGCCGAAACGGGACGGCCTGTCCGTGATCGAAGAAATGCGCAGCGAAAAAAACAACGTGCCGGTTATCATCCTGAGCGCAAAGGGGTCGGTCGATGATCGGGTCAGGGGGCTCCAGACGGGCAGTGACGATTATCTGAGCAAGCCGTTTGCGTTTTCAGAACTACTGGCGCGTTTGCAGGCCTTGATCCGCAGGGCCGGCGGCGCATCCGAGCCCATGCGCTTTTCGGCCGGAGACCTGTCCATGGACCTCATCACCCGCGAGGTGGCGCGGGGGGGCAAGGGCATCGACCTGCAGCCTCTGGAGTTCTCCCTGCTGGAATACCTCTTGCGGAACAGGGGAAAAGTGGTTTCCAAGACCATGATCATGGAACATGTGTGGGACTACAATTTCGATCCCCAGACAAACGTGGTGGAGGCCAGGATCTGCAGGTTGCGGGACAAGATCGACAAGGAATTTCCGGACAAGCTGATTCAAACGGTGCGTGGAGTGGGCTATGTTCTCAGGGAACCCGGTTAAATTCCGCCATACGCTTGCATTTCGACTGACCCTCTGGTACGGGGCCGTGTTTACGGTTTCCTCATGCCTGGCATTTCTTTTCTTCTATCTGTTCATTACGAACGTGATTCGCGATCAGATCGACCGGGACCTTGTGGAGCAGGCGGAAAAATTTTCCACCCTGCTCGCAACAAACGGGATAGAGGCCGTCAAACGGGTCGCCATGGTTGAAGCGAAAGCCGCCGGAGAGCGGAAGATCTTCTTTCGTTTGCTTGCCCGCAACGGTTCCGTGTTTTCTTCTTCAAACATGACGTACTGGCGGGATATCGGTATTTCGAAATATGCCCTGGAGGCCCTTTTCTCAAGCGACGGTCGGGTATTTGACACGATGAACATCAAGAGCCGCGACCACGATGTTCGCATACTTTACGGCATTGCCGGGCCCGGTGTTCTGATGCAATTGGGTCAGTCCATGGAGGGCTACACCCGATTCATCGGGGCATTTAAACGGATCTTCGTCATTACCATGGCCGCCCTGGTGGTCCTTGCGGCTCTGGTAGGCTGGTTCATGGCCAGAAAGGCCCTTTCCGGGCTGGGGGAGGTCACCGGGACCGCCCGGCGGATTTCGGGCAGCGAACTTCATGAGCGGGTCCCCGTAACCGGGCGGGGGGACGAGATCGATCAGTTGGCCGTCACCTTCAACCAGATGCTGGACCGCATTCAGAAATTGATCGAGGGCATCAAAGATATGAACGACAACATCGCCCACGACCTGAAAAGCCCGGTGGCCGGAATCCGGGGAATGGCGGAAATCGCGCTGACCACCAACGCGTCCCTCCCGGAATTCGAGGCCATGGCGGGCAGCGCCATAGAGGAGTGCGACCGTCTCCTGAGCATGATCGACACCATGCTGTTTATATCCAAGACGGAAGCGGGCGTGGACCGGATCGAATTTGAAAAACTGGATGTGGCCGGGATCGTTCGAAGCGCCTGCGACCTTTTTCAACCCCTTGCGGAGGACAGGGGCATCGTTTTGATCTGCCGCGTTCCGGATCAGTGCGAGCTTTACGGGGACACGGGCATGGTGCAGCGAATGATTTCCAATCTGCTGGACAACGCCATTAAGTACACGCCCTCCGGCGGGCGGGTGGACGCCGTGGTCAGGGTGGATGCGGCCGCATCGGTCGTCATCGCCGTCACGGATACGGGACCGGGCATTGCCGAGACCGATTTGCCGCATATCTTCGAGCGGTTTTATCGAGGCGACCCCAGCAGGGCGCAAAGCGGATCGGGCCTGGGGCTCAGCCTGGCCCGGACCATCGCCCGGTCACACGGCGGCGACATTGTCGTTTCCAGTCTCTCTGGCGAGGGCAGCACCTTCACCGTCACCTTTCCGAAAGGGTCGCATTCAATCGCCGATCCGCATCGTATGCTCGCACACGGCAATTAAGGAGACTTGCTATGACCGCCAACTCTACCAGCAATACCCCGGTGCTTATAGGCTTAGGACAGCATGTCCACCGTCCCCAGGGTCCTGATGAGGCTCAAACGCCTTTTGATCTGATCCAAACCGCTATTGCGGCGGCCGAGGCCGACGCCGGTCTGCCGAGCCTGGCCCAACAAATTGACGACCTGTGTCTGGTCAACATTATTTCACTGGTCCATGACGACCCGGCTTCGGAACTGGCCGCCCGTCTGGGGGCCGATCCGGCCCAAAAAGCCTATACCTGGATTGGAGCGGCCGCACCGCAATGGTTCGTCAACCAGGCCGCCGAACGCATCTATACCGGTCGGACAAAGCTGGCCTTGATCTGCGGCGGGGAGGCCTTCCGGTCCCAAAGGGTGGTGGCCAAAGCTCAAGGGGAAGCCTCGTCCAGACCGATCGGTCCCAGAAAAAAGGGGAAGGATACGGCCTATGGCGGAACGCCCCGGCAATCCTGGATGGTCGGCGACCTCCGGGACCCGATTACTGAATTGGAGCTGAAATACGGTCTGATGGCGCCACTCCATGTTTACGCCCTCTTCGAAAACTCCCTCAGAGCCCACGAAGGTCTGACCATTGAGCAGCAGCGTCGGGAATTGGGAGAATTCTGTGGAAAAATGTCCGGCCTGGCCGCGGGCAATCCTTACGCCTGGTTTCCTAAGGCCAGAACCGCGGCTGAAATTACGGACACGAGTGCGCAAAACCGCATGGTCTCGTTTCCATATACAGTTAACATGTGCGCCATCATGGCCGTGGACCAGTCGGCTGCCGTGTTTATGACCGACGCCCGGACTGCGGCCGAACTGGGCGTGCCGGAAGATAAATGGACCTATGTTTTGGGCACGGCCGATGCCTACGATATCTGGAACGTGACTGAGCGGACTGACTTTCATTCCAGTCCTTCGGTTCGGACAGCCGTGGATCAAGCCCTGCTCCAGGCCGAACTGAACCTGGACGACATTGACTACCTGGAATTCTATTCCTGTTTCCCCAGCGCTCCCCGCATAACCCGGAACATGCTGGGGTTGTCCAAACAAGACCCTCGGCCCTTGACCGTCACCGGCGGCCTTCCCTATTTCGGCGGTCCGGGCAACAATTACTCCCTGCACGCCGTCTGCAGGATGGCCGAGCTCTGCCGCCAAAATCCGGACAAAACCGGCTTGCTCCAATCATTAAGCTGGTACATCAGCAAACATTCTGTGGGCGTATATTCCGGCCGTCCGGGTGAAAAGCCTTGGGTTCCTATCCCGAGTCAAACCTACCAGAAGGATCTGGATGGCCTCCAGGGACCGCCTGTCGTCGCGGAGGCGTCCGGGCCTGCAGTGGTTGAAACATACTCTCTCTTTCACGACCGAGAGGGAAAGCCGGTCAACGGGGTCATCGTCGGCCGCTTGGAAGACGGGTCCCGCTGCCTGGCCTTTGCCGCTCCGGAACAGAGCCTCTTGACGGCCCTTACCGAAGAAGAATTCATCGGACGACAAGGCAAGGTCAAAACCAAAGATGGTTTCAACATCATCGACTTTGGCTAGACGGACGCATATGGACCAAGAGAAACTGGTCCGGGAATTGGAGAAGGCCGTCAGGGGAGGGGTCTTTCCCGGTTGCGTCCTTTTGGCCGCTCAAAAAGGGCCGGCCGGCTGATCTGTTCTTCGTTTATATATATTTCTCAGTTTCCAAAGATTAGATCAAGAGACGTCAGACGTTTCACCGGTTTTTGAGATGAATGATATTTTCATCTATAGATTGTCCAAATAAATAATAATTGGTTTTATAAGAGAATAGAATATGAGAGTCATTTTGATCTTGATATCCGCAATAAATGCCAAGGCGGCCGCTCGGGGACACCACCGCTCAAATGGTCAATCAGACCTCCGCATTCGGATACTCGGGATTGAGCGTTCAACCATAACGCGGCTTGAGGAGTGATATATGGATTTTTCTATTCTCAAAATCGAAGACATGAAGCCTGGCACCACCTGTGTTCAATCTACGAGACTGAAGCTCAGCGTAGGAACCTGCTAACGTCGTTTATCCGACAAGGGCTGATGCGGGAAGAAAAGGTGCTCTGCAGCCACCCCATAGTTGAGATAGGAACTGAGATCTGTGATAATTTCTATTATGTCCCGCCTGAACCCACCAGCCACGCAGATCTCGACGAGGTAAGGGTAAACCACTGGATAAAGGCTCTGGCGGAGCGGAGGCGCGCTGATAAGGCGCTGAATAAGAGCGCAGAACGCTACC
>JAFDKD010000224.1 GCA_019307165.1 Deltaproteobacteria bacterium
ATTTGTGACTGAAAAAATTATATTCACCGCAGAGCCGCAGAGTTCGCAAAGATTTTTTTGCTTTCCGCGGCAAAAGAAATATATGTTTTACTCTGCGCCCTTTGCGCCTCTAGCTAAGCGGGCGGTGAGACTATCCTGGAAATAAGTCACCGTACTTATGAAAAAGAGCACTAAGCAAGGAGCATCTCGGTAATAGCCGCCCCGGCCGGCACCATGGGATAAACCCCTTCTTCTCGTTCGACCTGAAAATCCATAATAACCGGTTTGTTCACGGCCAGCCCCTTCTCCAGCACGGGTCTCACCTCTTCGGGCCGTGTGGCGCGCAACCCCACGGCACCGTAAGCCTCGGCCAGTTTCACGAAATCCGGGGAATGGGTCATCTCCGTGCAGGCATAGCATTGATCGTAAAACAACTCCTCCCACTGCCGCACCATCCCCAGGTAACCGTTGTTCAGGACGACGACCTTGACGGGCAGGCCGTGCTGCATGGCCGTGGCCATTTCCTGGATATTCATCTGGATACTGCCGTCGCCCGCGATGTCCACCACGAGCCTGTCCGGGCAGGCCGTCTGGGCGCCGATGGCGGCCGGGAGACCGAACCCCATGCACCCCAGACCGCCTGAAGTAATGAAGCTGTTGGGACGGTCGAAATGGTAGTACTGAGCCGCCCACATCTGGTTTTGCCCCACCTCCGTGGTAATGATGGCCTCGCCTTGGGTCAAGGAATACAGGGTCTCCACCACGTACTGCGGTTTGATGGTCTCTTTCTGCTCATAAGCGAGCTTCCCGGCCGCCTTCCATCCTGCGATCCTCTCAAACCACTCGCGGCGTCTCTCCCGCATGGACCGGAGGTCCTCCGGCGCCAGCAGATGGTTCAGCTTTTCGAGCGTGATCCTGCAATCGCCCACAATGGGAATGGTTACGGGTATGGTCTTCCGTATCGACGTGGGATCGATGTCGATGTGAACGATCTTTGCCTTTGGGGCAAAGGCTTCGGTCCTTCCCGTCACCCGGTCGTCGAACCTGACGCCGACGGCGATGAGAAGGTCGCATTCAGCCGAGGCCATGTTGGCCCGGTAGGTGCCGTGCATGCCGATCATCCCCAGCCAGCGCGGGTCCGAAGCGGGAAAAGCCCCCAAGCCCATGAGAGTTGATGTCACGGGACTGTCAATGGCCTCGGCCAGACGCCTCAGTTCTTCCGAGGCGCGGGACAGGATTACCCCGCCTCCGGAGAAAACAAGGGGACGTTCCGCTCCCTTGATCAACTCAATAGCCCTGGGAAGCTGCTTGCAGTTGGGTTCGTAATTGGGTCTGTAGGATTTGATCCGGACAGGCTCCGGAGGATTGTACGCCGTTTTTGCGGCCATCACGTCCTTGGGCAGGTCCACGAGAACGGGGCCGGGACGGCCGGTCCGCGCGATGTGGAACGCCTCCCTGAGCGTTTTCGACAACTCGTCCACATTCGTCACCAGGTAATTATGTTTGGTGCACGATCGCGTAATGCCGACAATATCGACCTCCTGAAATGCGTCGTTTCCGATCAGATGGGTGGGGACCTGACCGGTGATCACCACCACGGGAACCGAGTCCATGAAAGCGGACGCGATCCCGCTCACCGTATTGGTGGCGCCCGGGCCCGAGGTCACCAGACAGACCCCTACCTTGCCTGCTGCCCTGGCATAGCCGTCCGCCGCGTGAACAGCGCCCTGCTCATGCCGGACCAGGACATGTTGAATGTCCGTCTTGACCAGTTCGTGATAAATATCGATGACCGCGCCGCCCGGGAAGCCGAATACGGTTTCCACGCCTTCCTCGGCCAACACCTTCATAAGTATCTGTGCGCCTGTGAGTTGAATGATCAACACCCCCTTCCGTTGAATCGGCTTTTCCAGATGAACTTTTTACGAAGCCGCCACAAAAAAAATCCGCTACCAGGCTGACCTGATAACGGGTGTTGAAAAACGGCTTTTAGATTTCAATCACATTATCAGGCCTCCGCACACAACGCCGACAACCCGGTCGACGACGATCAGGCTAACGACGAGCCCGATAATGATGACTGCATTAATCATGTGATGGTGGTTTTTTCTCATGTGATGTCTAATTACGATATTATCCCCGATAACAATATCGAGGGGTTTTACACGGCTGGATCTGCCGTGTCAACACTTTTTTTTAAAAAATTATTTTTCCGATCAACTTGAAGCCTGCGCACGGAAAATCTTGCACAATTCATGAATAAATTTTAAATAAAATAACATGACTCTGGCAAGCGTTTTTCTGCATCAGCGGGAAGATCGAGAGGTTTATTCGTTATGACACGCATGGTATATGTCGCGGTTAAAACCGCTCCTACAGGGACGCGAGCCAGAAACCGGCCAGGGCAAACGACTTCAGCCATGATATGAAGCCCGTAATAAGCTAGTACCTGAATCATGCAAGATCCATGTAGTAGGCGGTGGTGAAAATCATGCGTGAAGTTATCGAATCAGTCCAATATGTGTCGGAAAGGAGCCGATGGGTCCGGATCGATCATGCGGTCCTGGATCGTTTTGTGCGGAAGCGGTCGATTGAGCCTTTACGGCTGCCGCCCTGGGACCCGGCCTATCACTTCCACGACGGCACGGAAAAAACCGTGGCCTACCTCCTGGTCGTGGACGCCCTCAATTTCTGCTTTTGGCCTGAGAAGGGAAAGGAAAAGTGGCGAGTTTGTTTCGGAACAGAAAGGCTGGACGGTTATTATGCCTTGGCCGCCGCCCTCACGCAGGCCGTTAAAAGGGGCGAGCCGATCCTGGATCCCGGCTTTTTGGAAGCCGTTACCGCGGAACGGCTTGCCCGCATCCTGGACGGACATGGAGAGCTTCAGTTGATGCGACGACGGGCGGAAAACCTGAATGAATTGGGCGTTTTTCTCTCGGATTCCTACGGGGGCGAGGCCGCTAGGCTGGTGGAGGCCGCCAAGGGGTCGGCCGCCCGCCTGGCAAGGCTGCTGGCCCGGGAACTCCCTTCGTTCAGAGACACGGCTGAATACGACGGCCGGGAGATCTCATTTCTGAAGCGTGCCCAGATCGTTGCCGCGGATCTACACGGGGCATTTGCGGGTAAGGCCTGGGGCGCCTTTTCGGACCTGGATCGCTTGACCGCCTTTGCCGACTACAAGCTCCCGCAGGTCCTTCGTCATCTGAACATGCTTGTCTACGAAGACTCGCTGGCCCGCAAGGTGGATCGTTGCATCACTCTTCCTTCCGGAAGCCCCCAGGAGGTTGAAATCAGGGCCAATACGGTATGGTGCGTCGAACTCATGAGGCGGGGGCTCCGGGAACGGGGCATTTCGGCAAACGCCTTTGAAATGGACTGGTATTTATGGAACCTGGGGCAGGAGGAGGAATTCAGGCATAAGCCCTATCATCGGACACCCACGATTTTTTATTGAACAGTGAGCATTGAACAATGAATATTGAACAAGGAATGTCGAATAAGAAAATTTAGAATTGAGAAATTAGAATTTAAAAAACAAAAATGTTGACAAATCAAATTCAGTTTACATTGTCTTTCCTGACACCTGAACACTGACGCCTTATTCCGTCCTACCGTCCTACCGTCCCACTGATTTACCGTCTCACCGTCTGACTGTCGGCCATGCGCCCTGTGCCCTGCGCCCTGCGCCATTGTTTCAATTTTCCAGCGCTTCGAAAAACGCCTCCAGCCGCGTGAGGGTCTGTTCCTCGGAGTAGGCGCGCGAATCGGTGATATCCGCCTCGATCACCACGGAGAGCAGGCCCAGCCGCTCCATCAGCAGGCGCTTTATGTCATACTGGCCCACGGAATAAGGCTTGCAACTCCTGGCCGAGTGAATGACCAGTCCGTCCACCCCGTATTCCCCAACGAGCCGCTCCATGAGATTGAGCCGATGATTGAGGTTGTTGTTCAGGATCACCAGGCTGTAGACCTTGGCCAGCGACCTCAACGGGTCCGCGTCGTCCAGATAGGAGATGGTCTCGGCCCAGGCATTGGTGTAGGTGGCCGTCACGAAGTTCATGCCCCTTTCTGCAAATAGATGTGCAAAATCGCGCACTTTGTACCAGATGGCGATATTGTCCCACATGAGCCGCTTGCGCTCGCGGGCAATGGCGCCGATGCCGTTTGCCGCACGCTCCTTCAGTTCGGACAGGAGAAGGGAGTAGTAATCGCGCGCCACCGGCAGCCCCCGAAGCGAAACCACCGGGGCCATATGTACGAAGGCGTCGAATATGGTCATGGGCGCGGGCCGGGCCTTCATGGTGGCCAGGACTTCCCCCCACAAGGCCGACGTGTCCCTTGAAAGAAGGAGTATCTCCTGAAACTTCGTCTGGTGAAACCGCCGACCGGAAATCTCCTCCAGTTGAGGTATCATCTCCTCCAGCTGCCGCACCATGTACGCTATATCCACATCTTCGATGGATTCGAAGTTATAGGGCGTGTCAAAGAGGATCAACGGGATCTTCCATTGATGGGCCAATGCCTTGTACCAGTAAGCGACGGTCTGGCAAATGTTGTTGGAAGCAAAGAGCAGATCCGGTTTGGGCAGCCTGCCCACCGGGGTTTTGCCGGAAAGGCCGACGCCCAGATCGATCCGGGCATAGGAACACAGATCCGGGTGATACCCGTGCTCTTCGGCTATGGCGCACAACTCCGGCCCCATCTTTCGCGCGCCGCACAGGGCGCCGTGGTTTTCCGGGTAAATGGTGTAGAAACCGAAGGGCCGCAGCATTTCCACGGGCGCCCCGCTGGTCACCCATGCCACGGGCTTCGCCCCTTTAGTATAGCGCGACAGGTAGTAATGCCGCGTCATGATCTCCTTGAGCCTTTCGGCGCATTTGAGCGGCGGCCCGAAATGGGGATTGGGCCTGGGTATCCGCTTTCCCTTGCCGACGTCGGCAAGGCCCAGCAGGGCGGGAGCCCCCACATCCTTCATGAAGCCGTATTTGAGTTTTCCCAGTGCCGTCATGGGGAATCCTTTTCTGGATGGACACTAACTTATCATTTCGATGAACGCCTCAACCCTCGTCGCCATCTGACCGCTCAATCCCTGGTTCAAATCACAATCGATGACCAGCGTGGGTATTTCTTTCCGCCTTAACTCGGCAACCAGTTGCGGCACATCGAACAATTCGGGCTCGCAAAACTTCAGCATGTTAAAAATGACGCCCCCGGCATCACTCCGCCTGACCCGCGCCTCGATGTCGGCCAATCGCTCGGCAATAGGCGAGTCCTTTGTACTGCAGGGCGGCATACGAAAATAGGCGTCCGCCAGTGCCTCGAAGGGGTCCTCGGCTTCAATCGGGGCAACCGGCAACCGCCTGCCGCAGCAGAGGAAATCGTCTTCCCCGACCCGAACCCCCAGATCGTCCAAGACCGTGAGGATTTCGGGCGGACCGGGCAGCACACCGCTCATGACCACACTCAGATCCGCGGGCGAGCTTCCCCGGGCCGATGCGATAAATTCCTTGACAAGGGGGACATAATCGTCAGGGTGCAGGAATTCCCCCTGACGGACGATGCCGTAAAATTCCCGATTGCCGGCCGCGAGTTGGCCGCTGGCCCTCAGTGCATAGACCTCTTCCATGAGAGTTGCCAGTTCCCGAGCTTGAGCGACAGTTCCCTTAAGTGCCGCCGAATCGAGAGGTCCCGCCTGCGGCTCCAGTCTTTTTACCAGCGCCTTGAGTTGTTCCCTGTAATATAATCGGGAGGATTCCCGATAGGGGGCCTTGGGATGATAGAAAAAATAGCAGGGCTTGTTCAGGTCCAGATAGTCATAGACAATGGACGCCAGGTTCTGAATGGAGTCGCAGGTGTGGGGGAAAAGAAAGCCGTCCACATCG
>JAFDKD010000225.1 GCA_019307165.1 Deltaproteobacteria bacterium
GGACAACCGACTGAGAGCGCACCCCAATGTTTGGTAAAGGGGTAATCTTACGCAGTCAGCAAGGCCAATGGTCGTCCTGTGAAATCAAAAAATCGATTTCACGGTAATGGAGAAGTTTTTCTTGACATCACTTTTCATGTGTGCCCTCTGCCCTCAGACCTCCGGTCCCCACAACGCTTCCCCAAGCCCCGACGTTCGCTTGGTTCGACGTCGGACCGCCTCCACAAAAACGGGCTCACTGCCCCAGACCTCCACCCTGTTCCTCGCCCGGGTGATGCCCGTATACACGAGTTCTCTGGTCAGAACAGGACTGTGCGTATCGGGGAGCAGCAAAAGGGCGTGGTAGAATTCCGAGCCCTGGCTCTTGTGAACGGTCATGGCATAGGCCGTGTCATGCGGGGGGAGGGCGGCGGGCAGGAACTTGCGCAGCGTTTGATCGGGTGAGACGAAAAAGGCCCTGAGCGCACCTTCGGTCCCCGGGTCCTTCCATACGATCCCCACGTCCCCGTTGAACAGGCCCCTGGCGTAGTCGTTTGCGTTGATCAGAACGGGGCGCCCGTGGTAGTAGGCTCCCTCAGTCCCGATGAGACTTTCCGCCCCCAGCAGTTTTTCCACCAGGTTATTGATTTTTTCCAGGCCGTAGGGGCCTTTTCTGAGGGCGCAAAGGACCCGGAATCGGGAGAGTCGGGAAAGGGCATCTACCGGGTCGTCGGCGCGGATGACCGGGGCGAAGTGTTCAAGCGCGAGGTCCTTGAGCGATGTTTTCAGGGCCTTCGCCGGAGGGAGTGATCGCCACCCGATGTCGCCCCGTTTGCCCTTCTGAAGAATGTGAAACGCTTCTTTCCCGTCTCCCCGATTTACGGCCCGGCTCAGCGCGCCGATCCCGCTATCCGTACCGAAGCGGTAGCTCCTCGAAAGCTGCACCAGGCAGTCCGGCATGCCGGGCCCCGTGTCGTCATCCCGGGCAGCGGGGATTGTTTCACAGGCGTTCTCGCCATAGCGGGCACGAAATTCGTTCGAAAAAACGGGTATCCTTTCAGAAGGGCATATGTCCGCCAGCACGGCCCCGGCCTGGACGGACGCCAGCTGGTCCCGGTCTCCCAGGAGGACCAGCCGTCCATCCCGGGGCAGGGCGTCCACCAGTTTGGCCATCAAGGCCAGATCCACCATGGAGGCCTCGTCAATGACCACAAGTCCCGCGGACACGGGGTTGTCGGCATTGTGGCGGAAGGAGGGCGACCCGGTGATGCTGCCCAGCAGGCGGTGGATGGTGCCTGCCTGGGGAACGAGCGCCTCTCCAAGCCGAAAGTCTCGGGGGACCGGGCCCATGCCGCTCATAACCGCTTCCCGGAGCCGTGCAGCCGCCTTTCCGGTGGGAGCGGCCAGGGCCACGGACATTTTTCGGTCCCGGCACAGGTGGGCGTACAGACATAGAATTTTTGAAATGACCGTGCTCTTGCCCGTTCCCGGACCGCCCGATATGACGCACAGCCGCTTGGTGACGGCCGTATAAACGGCGACCTTCTGCCAGTCCGTTTCTCCTTCGGTAGATGGGGCGAACAACGCGGCCAATCCTTTCTTGAGCAGGTCATCGTCCCGGCCCGGGGCGTCATCCCCCGCCATAGCGGTCAGGGCGCGGGCCAGCCGGTCCTCGTATTGCCAGTATCGGTAGAGGTAGAGCCGGCCCCTGCGATCCAGGATCAGCGGCCGATAGGCGCCGGGTTTTCCGACCACATCCGTACGCTCGAGAAACCGCAGCCATCGGTCCAATGGTGGACACACAAAAGAAACGGCCGGATCCCCGGTTTCCGCGAGGGGCCTGTCGGCCATGTCTTGGAGGTTCAGACAGACATGCCCCCCGGAGGTGGCCCGGCTCGCCAGGGCCGCGGAAAAATAGAGTTCCGGAGATTTGTTTTCCGACAAACGGATCATGAGATCGGCGAAGGCCAGGTCGATCTCGGAGAACAGTCCGCTGTCCGGGAGATGTTGAATCGTATTTTCGGCCATTTTATTTAATTGATTACCACAGAATTCACCACAGAGAGCCTGATGCGGCGTAGCCGCAACCAATAAAGCATCACCACAGAGCACACAGAGATCACAGAGAATGGCATGAAATTCGAGTAGGTTAACGCTGTGCTTTCTGTGGTGGTTTCTTTACCCATTTTTCCAAGGCTCCACCAGCTCCCGTCTCAAGCGGTCGATCAATTCCGCCCTCGGCCGGTCCCGATAAATCCCGTAATCGGGCCCCATGCCCGGTTCCACGCCCCGCATGAATACGTAAAAGACACCCCCGAAGTGCCTTTTGTAGTCGTAACCGGCCAGCCGCCGTTTCAGGTACAGGTCCAGGGCCAGGGAATAGAGCAGATACTGGAGCGCATAGCCGTGGGCGTCCATGGCCGAATTCATCGAAGCCTGATCGTAGTCCTCGGGTCCGTCTCCCAGGTGATTGGATTTCCAGTCCACCAGGTAGTAACGCCCCTGCCAATGAAAGACCAGATCCATGAATCCTTTCATGAACCCTTCGGCCGGTGCGAAGTCCAGGCGTTCCAGGGTCGTCGGCAGTCCTGTCGGGAGAAGGCGCCCCGGCAGGTCTCGAAAAATTTGTTTCAACCTGCCCCGAGAGAGACGATTCAGAGGGAATGTGAATTCCAGTTCCACAAGCCGGTCCGTCCAGGGAATCCCTGAGAGCGTCAGGTTTGTATCGGCGGGGTCCAGGGGGGCTTGTACGACGTTTTGGATCATCTGCAGCACGGCGCCCTTCCAATCGCGGTCGAAACCGTAATTGGCCAGTTTTTTTTCAACAAGGTCCGCCGCCGCGTCGTCCCCGGCGACAGTAAAATCCAGGTGCTCCATGATGTCGTGCATGAAGTTTCCGGGCCGCGCCCCTTTGGGAAAGTCATGGATGCTGCGCGCCGCCTTCGGGGTTTCCCCGGGTGCGGCAGACCCGCCGGTCTCCTCATCCCGGTACGAGGCCCCATCGTGGTCGGGGAGTTCGTCGACGTCGTGAATGCCGGAGACGAGCGACGAGAAACTCGATATTTTCCAGTCCCGCCCGATGCGGCCTTTAAAGGGCCTGCATTCGAGGGAAATGGTCTTTTCAGCCCGCGGCGGGGCTTTGGGCCCGTCTTCCAGGGGGATTTGCCGAACCTTGACCGCAGTGCCTGCGGGCGCCAGGGTCTCTCTGACTTCCTGCGCCACGTCCCGGTCCGTGAGGGCCTTGAACCAGTGTGCCGTGTCATCGACGACCGCCTGCCGGTCCTTCAGTTCGGATTTGTGAAAAACATACGCCGGGGCCGAGGTCTCCGCCCCCCGGATGCGGCCCCAGACCATATAGCATCGGCACCGGGCGCGGGTCAGGGCCACATAGAGGAGACGCAGGTTTTCGGCCAGGTATTCCTTTTCGGTGGCCCGAATATGGTCCGGGAGATCGTCGGAACCCATGTCCAGTGTGAGACGCAGCCGATCGCTGTCGTCGTGAAACAGCACGGCCCCACCCTTTTTGATCCGGGAACCATGCCAGGAAAACGGGCAGAAGGTCACCGGGTACTCCAGCCCCTTGCTCTTGTGTACGGTGATGACCCTGACGGCCTTCTCGTCGCTGTCGAGGCGAAGCAGGTGTTCTTCCACGCGCAGGGCGTCGGGACGTCGCTGCGCGGCAAGCCATTTCATCAACTCCGCCACGCCCAAATTCCGCTCGACGGCCGTTTGCTGAAGGACCTCCGACAGATGAAGGAGGTTGGTGCAACGCCGCTCCCCGTCCGGAAATGCCATCAGCCGAGGGAGGACCTCTTCGGTGGACGCGAAGTCCATGAACATTCGGATAAAGCCCCTCCCGACCCAGGCATCGCGATAGTTTCCGAATTTTTCGATCCACCCCTCCCATGCCCCGGGATCGTCCTGCATGGACTCCATGGCGTCCCCCGTCACCCCCATGATGTCGGTGGACAGGGCCGCCCGCAGGGCGCGGTCATCGTCGGGACCTGCCACGGCAAGCAGGAGCCTTTCCATCTCCATGGCCTCCCGGGTTTGGAAGAGATCTCCCGTGCCGTGTATGACGCTCGGGATGCCGGCGGCCGAAAGCGCTTCCCGGATCATCCGGGCCTCTTTGTTGGTTCGGACCAGAACGGCCATGTCCGCCTCCCTGAGTGGCCGGTCCCCCAACATGGCCCGGTTACGGGCGGCCAGGGCGAGGAGTCGGGAAATTTCGTTTGCCACGGCGGAAGATATGATTTTTCGGGCTGGCTCGGCGGCGATGGCCGACGCTGAATTCGTAAGCGTTTCCGCGTTCATCAGCCAGAGTTCCAGAGGGGGAGCGATGCGGCCATCGAGTTTCAGGCGAGGGGAGGCTTTCCCGGGCGCCGGTTTTGCGGGGTGGAAGGGGATGTCCGAAAAGACAAACGGATTCTCCCGCCCGCTGAAAACGGCATTGACCGCGGAAATGTAATCCGCGCTGGACCGCCAGTTTTCCCTGAGCGTGTATCTTGCCGATACTTCTTTTGCGGCGGTCATGTAGGCAAAGATATCGGCCCCTCGAAAACTGTAGATGGCCTGCTTGGGGTCTCCGATGAAAAACATGGGGCGACCCCGCGAACCGAAGGTTTCCTTGAAAATGGCATACTGCACGGGGTCCGTGTCCTGAAACTCGTCGATAAGGGCCGCCCTGAACTGCCGGGTGACTGCCGTGGAAAGGACCTTCCCTCGCACATCGGACAGGGCCCGACGAAAGTTGAGCAGGAGGTCGTCGAATGTCTGGATGTTCTGAAATGCGCTCCGTTTTTGAAACTCCGATTCCGCATATGCCATAAAATCGGCGATCAGCCGCATGCGCACCGCGTTGAAGGCATGGACGAGTCGATCCCGTGCCCGGGCGTGCCGCTCGCAGATGTTAAAGAAATCGTGTTGGGGAAGGGATTTTCCCTTCTTGATCGATTCGGACAAAGAACCGACCGTGAATTTTTCGAACCCGTTGAACAGGGCGGGGTCCCCGCCGCCGGAGGCCGCATAACGGGCCATGCCCGCGACCCAGGCCGGTACGTTCCCCTTGCCATAGCGTTTCCTGTTCAACGAATCGTGTTCAAGGAGGATGTGCGCCACCTCGTCCTTAGCCTCGGGCCAGGCTGTTGCCACATCGCGAAATGTGCCCTCGAATTCCGCTTCCAGAGGGTCCGTTTCCGGCGGATCGATCCGGGGAATGACTTTCAGGTCGGGCAGGGCGATGCGGTTGGGGAGGCTCAGGGCGAGCTTGTCGGGCGTCAATCCATTGGCCAGACCGTATTCGACAAACAGGGGAGAAGCCGTATACAGGTGAAGGCGCCAGAAGTCCTCCGCGATTTCCCGCTTCAGATCGTCCTGGGCGGTGACCAGTTCCGTATCGAAAAGCCCGCCGCTTTCAAAGGCGTTTTCATGGAGGACCCGGCGGCAAAAGCCGTGAATGGTTGAGATCGCGGCCTGATCGAATGCCCGAAGGGCTTCCTTCAGGCGCCTCAGTGCCTGTTTCGGCCTTTTCTCTTTGGCCGCCAGGCCGTCCAGAAACGGGTCGTCCGAGCCGTTATTCATGAAGGCATTTATGGCGGAATTGAGGTTGTCCCGAATACGCTGCTTCAGTTCCTCGGTGGCCGCCTCCGTAAAGGTGACCACCAGGATCTGATCCACCGTCAGGCCGCTCTCGATAATCAGCCTCAGAAACAGGGCCGTCACCGTGTAGGTTTTCCCCGTGCCGGCGCCGGCCTCGATGAGGTTGGTCCCCCTCAGGGGACTGTTCAGGAGATCGAATGTCTTGGGGTCAGTCGTCATTAAAAAAAAAAAAAAAAAATTAGAAACCGCCCGTTCGCTGCGCTCACTTGAT
>JAFDKD010000226.1 GCA_019307165.1 Deltaproteobacteria bacterium
TCGATCAAATCGCAAAGATTCGAGAAAAATTTTTGTTGCGCATCAGTCTGGATTTAATAATGTAACGCAATCGACTTCAAAATATCGACGCATTTTACAGACAAACAGCAAAAATTCTATCGCCGAACAGACACATTTTGTGTGAACTGAAACACTTACTGCCGCCTCGCCGGGGCTGGAAATTCGCGTCAAGCTTTTGGGGAGGTCGAGATAATATGCACGAAAATGAATATGTTGAAAACCTTTGCCGGCGAATTGCTCAATCAGGCTTACCGGCGGCAATGGGGCGTAGCGGAATGGCCAACCGGTGCAGCGCCCAGGCGTTTCAAATTCCTTCCGCCTCTAAGCGCAGGGAATTCGCCGCTACTTTGGCCCTGTTGTAGGCATTGAGAATGTTGGTGGCCGTCTCCGCGAGCAGGACATACGCCGATCCGCATTCCGGATCCTGTGTGTTGGCCGATTGGAGGGCCGTCACAAGCTGATGCATCCTGTCGATATCATCCCAAAACCATCCCATGATAAGATCAAACCACGAATGGATCACGGAGGCGGATGTCTCTGAATCGAGAAGCTCGTCCAGCTCGTCCAGTTCGGTGATGATGTCATGCTTTGTGCCGATGAGCGCGGTACAGACCTTTTCCGTTTGCATTCGAAGCGCGTCGTTCATTCGGACGTTGGCCAGTTCACTTTGGATGAAGACGGCGCTTTCGAACATGACCAACGCGCAGTTGCGGGCTTGTGTCATTACTGCGTAAACCGCGGATACTTTCATGGTGCGCGCCTCCGTATATTTTCAGGCATTGAATTCTTGGGCATCCGGATTCTCGTGTCAGCAGTCAGGGCACTTCATAGCTGATTCCCTCCAGATCTAAGCGTAAGTCAAGTTAGAGAAAGAAGGGTAGGTTTCCAGCTTTTGATACGGTGAGTTTAATCGAGGCGTGGTTTTGTGTCAATTTACGCACCCAATTTCCTGTAGGGCGAAGGATGAACCAAAAGTGAAGGGCAGAGCCGTGGCTCTGCCCTTATGTAACATCATAATCCCGACACGGGCATCCTCATGAACTACGTTCCTCTCATTCATTCAACTCAGATCCAACCTCGGGCCGTTCTGAAAAGGTCATGGCGCAGGGTCAGGATCAGGGTAGTCAAAGAAAATCACAGCGTCCTCGAAAAGATAGGCTGTGGGACCCCAGTTGTTGAACACACAGTCGTCTGTTAAGTCATCGGACAGTACCAGCCAGATCTTGGCGCCATCGTAGCCATAGTTACAGTCCCCTTGGTCGCCCGTTATCGGCAAATCATCACCCGGATCCACGGAACCGGAAAGGTGTATATTCCCCCCGCGATTGGTTATACCGCTTGCAAGGCAGATGATATTTCCACCCTGCGCAAAAGTCCAATCATCAGGGTAATATATCAGCGTATAGCTCACGCCCCCAGGAAGGCCGTGGCCGTTGAACAAAAAGTCAAATGTCTCTCCTGACGTGGTATATGTCAGCTTGCCCCACGCGCCGCCTTCGACAATTTCCCATGGCGCCAGCATGCCGGGACAGTCGCCGTCCTCCGGATTTGTGTCCCCGCTGGGAACCTTCTCATAAAGATAAAGCTGCCCGATGTGGGAATTTCCCGAGGGTCTGCTATGGCCTTTGCCAAAAGCCGGATAAGCCAGAAAAGCAACCGCCACAACAATAGCAATAAAATACACTATTCTTTTCTGCATGATAATCCTCCTTCTCAATTTAAAGAGTTACGGATTCAGGTTGCATTGAAACGACCATTATTTTTGACAGGGCTTATTGATTTATCACCTCCTTTTTTTGTCTATATTTTCCATAGCCCGCCACCTTTCGAATTATAGGATAGGGAATCCCAGAGAAAGTTCTGTGATTCGAATCACAGAATTTGCAGTCTTTCTTTTTTAGATCGTATTTGGAGATTACCTCGGACCATTTAGGTATCTTTTTTCCAGACGGAAGCAGCAACAGAGAGTGTGGGGCTGATTGACACTTACTTTCCACTAAACTATACTTCACACATTGATCCCACCACCTTGTCCCTGTGTTATCTAATCGATTTATCTTCAGGTCTGGAGGGGTTCAGAATGAAGTGCTCAAAATGCCAATTTGACAATCCGGACGGTATGAAATTCTGCGGTCAATGCGGAAATAAATTAGATGCCGTTTGCGGGGAATGCGGGTTTTCAAACCCTCCGGGTTTCAAGTTCTGCGGCGAATGCGGTCATGATTTGAGCAAGGCGGAGGAGACCGCGGTTTCAACGTCTACGGACCGGAAGGCCCCTTTGCCGGGACTCCCGGAGAAAGAAATTCAGGCCGTCGAGGAAAAATTTCCCGGGGAGAGAAAATACGTCACCGCTCTTTTTTCCGACATGTCCGGGTATACCGCCATGTCGGAGAAACTTGACCCGGAAGAGGTCAAAGAGATCACCAGTCAAATATTCAAGGAAATTTCCGAGATAATAGGCCGATACGACGGCTTTATCGAGAAATTCATCGGCGATGCGGTGATGGCCCTTTTCGGCGTGCCCAAGGCCCATGAAGATGATCCGATCCGGGCGGTTAGGGCAGCCAGGGAGATCCATGAACGGGTCCGGGCCATGAGTCCTGAACTCGAAGAAAGAATCGGCAAACCCCTTTCCATGCATACCGGCATCAACACGGGTCTTGTGGTGACCGGCGAAGTGAACATGGAAAAGGGGACCCACGGCGTTGCAGGCGATACGATCAATGTCGCCGCACGGCTGAGCAGCCTGGCCGCGGCGGATGAGATCGTCATCGGTCCGGACACCTACCATCACGTGGATGGATTCTTTGATCTTGAGCCCTTGGAACCGACAAAGGTGAAAGGTAAGGCTGAACCCATACGGATATTTAAGGTTCTATCCCCCAGGGAGCGGCCGGATGCAACTCACCGTCACGAGGGCCTGAGGGCGGATTTGATTGGACGGGAAGTGGAACTGATTCAATTAAAGGAGGCGGTTGAAATCCTGCGAAAAGGAAAAGGAGGCATCTTCTCTATCTGTGGCGAAACCGGCATCGGAAAAACCCGGCTGGTTGAGGAATTCAAGGACGCCCTGGATTTTAACGAGATTCAATGGCTGGACGGACAGGCCTATGCCTATTCCCAGAACTACCCCTATTTTCCGTTGATTGATCTGCTGAACAAAGGGTTCCAAATTAGAGAAGGGGATGCCCCTGCAAAAGTCAGGGAGAAGCTCGAGTCAGGCGTGGCATCTCTGGTGGGGAAAAACGAGGATGTCATTCCTTACCTGGGAAGTCTCTATGCCCTTAACTATCCTGAGATGGAGCAGGTAAGCCCCGAACTCTGGAAATCCAGACTGCAGGAGGCCGTCCTCTCAATTCTTTCAGGACTGGCTCAGGGGGCGCCAACCATTATCTGCCTGGAAGATCTTCACTGGGCGGACCCCTCGTCTATGGATTTGCTACGGTTTGTTTTGTCTGAGTTTAAACAACCCGCCCTGTTCATCTGTGTACACAGGCCCGGCATCAGCCTGTTTACAAGCCACCAAGTACGTGGCCTGAGCGTGAAATATAATGAGATCCGGCTTAACGATTTATCATTGACGGAAGCCCAAGCCATGTTGGCGTCGCTCCTCAAGGCTGAAGATATTCCCAGGGATCTTTGGTCGTATGTACAGGAAAATGTAGGGGGCAATCCTTTTTATCTGGAAGAGGTCACCAATGCTTTGATCGGCGCGAAAGCCCTTGTCCGCAGCAATGGGGCGTGGCGTCTTGACCGACCCATCAACCAGGTAGACCTGCCTTCAACCATCCATGGCCTCATCGCCGCAAGGCTGGATCATCTGGAAAGCGAATCAAAGCGCATTTTGCAGGAGGCCTCGGTCATCGGGCGATCATTCCTGTATGATGTTCTCAGAAAAGTGACCGATATCAGCGATAAGTGCGATATGTGCCTGAGCGCCCTGGAGCGCATGGACATGATCAAGGCAAGGTCCCTGCAGCCCGAGCTGGAATATGTTTTCAATCACGCCCTGACCCAGGAGGTCGTCTACAACGGCCTGTTGATGAAGGAACGGGAAGAGATTCACGGGCGTATCGCCGGCGTCATGGAAGACATTTTTTCAGACAGATTGCCTGAGTTCTACGAAACCCTGGCATTTCACTACCGCCGGAGCCCATCCAAAGTGAAGGCGGTCGAGTATCTGGTGAAGGCCGGCAAAAAGTGTCTGGCCAGATATTCCGTGGAAGAGGCCCAGCCGTATTTTCAGGATGCATACGACATTCTTCGGGAAAAGACGGACAAATCGAGTGCAGAGAAAACTGCGCTCATCGACATGCTGGCAGAGTGGGGTTATGTCTTTTATTACCTGGGCGATATCAATACATGGATCGATGTTTTCAACGCCAATAAGGATGTGGCCGAGTCTTTGGATGACCCGGCAAGACTCGGAATGTACTATGCCTGGATGGGTATCGCGTATTGGATGAACGGCAAGGCGAAAACCGCTTTTGATTTTTTGATGAACGCCAAAGATATCGGTGAAAAAACAAACGATCAGAAAGTTATCGGCTATGCCTGCACCTGGCTTACATGGGCATGCGGTGATTTGGGTCGTTATGATGAAGGGTTGGCGTATGGTGAGAAAGCCCAGGAGATAGCGCGGTCATATCCCGCGGATCAATATTTGTTCTTTAAATCACTCGGAGGCATGCAGTTTTGTCACATGTTTAAAGGAGACAAGGAAAAGATTTTCGAAGGTGCTCAAAAGATTTTGAAGCATGGCGAAGTGAATGCCAACAGCAGGGCCAGATGTTTCGGACATTGGGTGAATGTATATGGGCATTGGGTGGACGGCGATATGGAATCCGCAATAGAAAGCAACATGAAATCCGGTGAAGCTGCACTGGACCCTTTTTATTCACTCTTTTCAAAACTTGGCTTGGGAATGTCCTACTTCTTTGAAGAGCGTTTTCCAGAGTCTGAAAGAGTCCTGCAGTCGCTTTTGGAATTCTGCGACAAGCATGGCGTAAGGATGTTATCAGAGATAGGGAAGGGTTTTTTGGCACCCCAATGGGTTGCCAAAGGGCAGATGAATGAGGGATTAAAAATGTTGGAAGAATGCCAGCAATCTCTGCTCAGCAATGAACGGATTTCCTTCTATGCCAATTCGGAAATTGTTATGGGAGCCATATATGCACAGATCGCGACGGGCCCGAAACCCGGCCTGGGAATCATGGCGAAAAATATCGGCTTTCTGGCAAAACATGCGCCGGCTGCCGCGAAAAGGGCTGAGGAGCATTTTGAAAAGGCAATAGAAATCTGCAAGAAAATAGGCGCGAAATGGTACCTTGGACTAGCTTATCTTGAATTAGGCCGATTTTATAAGGCGAAAAAGAGAAACAATCCGGCCCGTGAATGCCTTTCGGAGGCGGTTCGGATCTTTAAAGAATGCGACGCCCGCTTCAATTTGAAACAAGCCGAAGAGGCTTTGTCTCCTTTGGAAATAGAATGATTGCGGTATGAATACGACTAGTGTGTTTTTGAATCCTTAAATACAAACGTTACAGCAGGAGGGCGCCCGCTTCCACCAGCTAAAATACGGAACGTAGGTCCGAATAGTTATCGAATCACGGTTCAAAGCATTTTTCAGTCATCCCCCGTTAACACGGGATCTTCGACCCGCGCTCCCCAGTCATCCCCGCGCAGGCGGGGATCCAGCCAAACGGGGAACTGGATTCCCCTTCGGCTGTGAGCTCAGGGCCGAACGGCCGCCTGCGCGGGAATGACAGTTCGTGTGTTGCATATGGAGGTATAAAAACACGACTCCAGTTGAAATCAACTTGA
>JAFDKD010000950.1 GCA_019307165.1 Deltaproteobacteria bacterium
CATCCTTGTGAAGTTTGATATAGGCGGGTTGCATGGGTTTGGTTCAGGGTTCCGGGTTCAAGGTTCAGGGTTAAAAAAAGTCTCAGGGGTTCCCCGCCCAACAACGGCGGGATCTTCGAATTTTGACTTCTGACCTCGGACTTCCGCCCTCCGACCTCTGCCCTCCGACCTCAGCCCTCTGCCCTCTGACCTCTCGTCTCTAGTCTCTCGTCTCTAGTCTCTGCTTTGCCCGAATATCCTCAGCAGCATCAGGAACAGGTTGATGAAATCCAGATACAGGGACAGCGCCCCGAGAATGGCCCCTTTCCTGACCACGGCCCCGTCCATGCCGCATGCCGGCGGGCTGGGTCAGCGCCATGTTCTTCAGTTTCTGGGTATCGTAGGCGGTCAGCCCCACGAAGACAAGCACGCCGATGTAGCTGATGATCAAGCTCATACCGCTGCTTCTGACGAACATGTTGACCACGGAGGCAATGATGATTCCGATCAGCCCCATCATCAGAAATCCGCCCAGCGACGTCAGATCCCTTTTTGTGACCCACCCGTAAATGCTGCAACCCACAAAGGTGGCCGCGCAGATAAAAAAGGTGCTCACAATGGACGCCCGCGTATACACCAGAAAAATAAAAGACAGGGTTACCCCGTTGAGCCCGGCGTAAAGAATAAACAACGCCGTTGCCGTGCCCGCGCTGATCCGGTTTATCGCCCCGCTGATGGCAAATACCAGGCCCAGTTCCGCGATAATCACAACAAACAGCAGCATTGGGTTATTCCGAAGCAGGCCGGTTAGACTATCGTTCCCGGACACATACAGGGCCACGACGCCGGTCAGCCCGAGCCCGACGGCCATCCAATTATAAACGCTTCTCACGAATTCGTTGACCAGGACTTCGGTCCCCGGTCGGGTTGCCGTTACGTTCGCCATGCAACAAACCTCCTTTGATTACCTGGTTTCCATACGGACCGGCACTATCTAGCCGCACCAGGATAATTATAACCGCTGCTGCAAATAGTTCAAGGTGAATGCGGTTTTCCAAATGCATCGTCTCAGGTCGGAGTGGCCTTCTTCGGCGTCCTGACAGGAATCCACCCGGACGTGACAATGGCGACCCTACTGCGATGAAGGAAAAATTGCGGGGTGCAAAGGCAGACTGTATTTGATAGACCGAGGGCGTATCCTTCATTTTCAGGTTGAAATTCCAACATGAAACGTTATGATCGCGTGCCATGAATGCTAAAAAGCTTTACATCGCGATGGTCGGCCTGCCGGCCATGGGCAAATCCACCATTGCCAACCGGCTGAGAGGAAATCTCAGGAAGGACGGCATACGGAGCCGCATTTTCAACAACGGCGACCTGAGGCGCAAGCTCGCTACAAGGGACACCTCGTATCCCGAATTCTATGATCCGGAAAACGCCGAAGGCGTGTCCCTTCGAGAAAAAATCGCAAAGGCCAACATCGAAAGGGCCCGGCGCTACCTCGGCAAAGGCGGTCAGGTGGCCATCCTCGATGCCACCAATGTCAGCCTCAAGAGAAGGGAAACCATAGCCGGCCTGCTCCGGGATCACCCTATCCTGTTCGTGGAGTGTTTCCACCAGGACGATGACATTCTGGAAGCCAGCATCGAGCGAAAAATTGCGCTTCCCGAATTCCGCCATCTGGGCAGAGAGGCCGCCCGCGAGAGCTTTAAAAAGAGGATAAAGTATTATGAAAATATCTACGCGCCGTTAAAAAAAGGGCGCAACTTCATCCGGTTGGACTCCCTTTATAACCGGATTCGCCAGGAAGAACTCACCGACAGCCTCCCCTATTACGAACAGGTGCGGGATTTTATCGTGACGGACACGGTCAGGAATCTCTTCCTGATACGGCACGGCGAAACCTATTTCAACCTGGAAAACCGTATCGGCGGCGATTCGAAACTGACCGGCAAAGGGGTTTCCCAGGCCAGGGCGCTCGCCGTGCACTTTCGGAAAAGGCGTATTCCCGTCATCTTTACCAGCCGGAAGATGCGAACCGTACAAACGGCCGAACCCATAGCCGCAATGCAAAAGGATGCCGACATCATCCCCCTTGCGGAATTTGATGAAATCAACAGCGGCGGTTGCGAGTGTATGAGCTACGAGGAAAAAAAAAAAAAAAAACCCGAGGTCTATCTGGCCAGA
>JAFDKD010000227.1 GCA_019307165.1 Deltaproteobacteria bacterium
ATGCTGGCGGCCGGACAATTGCCGGTCGGCGGAATGGAAACCCTTACCCGGGAGCAGGTCGACCTAGAGCGCATCAGCCTCGGCTTGCGGATGAAGGAAGGCTTCGACTTGAGGAAAATTCGCAAGGGCCCGAAAACGATGGACATCCTGGGCAGACTGGAGGGAACCCGGGTAATGCCCACGCGGGAAGGATATGCGGTTGCGGACGCGCTGCCGCTTTGTTTGATATGAAAACCCTGGGCTCCGGCGCCGTCGCAAGTCCCGCTTCGCAAGCCTATGGCAGGTTGAGAGCGGCTTCGCCAGGTTGAGGTTGAGGTTAAGGTTGAGAGAAGGAACATAAATAGGTTTAATCCACTTCTCAACCGCGGCCTTGACCTTAACCTGATTAATGCTTGGATCTGCCAAGATCCAGGCATTAATTCATTTTGTAAACCATTGAATTAATATTCATGCCCGCCCCAACTGAAGCGAAAACGACAATATCTCCCGCATGAAGTTTATGGTTGTTCAGTTTCCCTTTCTGAAGAAGATCGAGAAGCGTGGGCAGGGTGGCCACCGAGCTGTTCCCGAGCCATGAAATGGTCATCGGCATGATGTGTTCGGGGATGTCCTTCGAACCGTAGAGCTTGAACAACCGTTTCAAAATGGCTTCATCCATTTTCTGATTGGCCTGGTGTATCAAGAGCTTCTTCACGTCGAAGAGTGTGAGGCCCGCCTTGTCCAGACTCTGTTTCACGACTTCCGGGACCGTCCTCACCGCGTACTTGAACACCTTGTGGCCCTGCATTTTGAGGAAAAGCCGTTTTCCGTGGGAATTGGGGTGATGCGACTTATCAAGCCACAGCATGTACGCGTTTTCGTACGTGTCGGATCGTGTGACATGGGAGAGGATGCCGGCGTCTTCTTGCGTGGCCTCCAAAACGGCCGCACCAGCGCCGTCTGAATAGATCATGCTGTCGATGTCATGGGGATCCGAAAATCTCGACAGGTTTTCCGCCCCGATAACGAGGAGCCTTTTGGCATCCCCCGAGCGGATATAGTAGTCCCCGATGATCATCCCGTGCAGCCAGCCGGGGCAGCCGAAAGGGACGTCGTATGCGACCGTATACGGGTTTTTTATTCCCAGTTTGTGTTTCACCCGTGCGGCAATGGTGGGAACCATGTCGGATTGAATGTTGTCCGCCCTCACATCCCCGAAATTCTGACTGACGATAATGTAATCCAGGCTTTCTCTGTCTACATCCTCCAGGGCGTTTTCAGCAGCCATGAAAGCCATATCGGATGTGCTGAGATCGTCCGTGAGGTACCGTCGCTCACCGATGCGTGTGATTTCTGCGAATTTTCGGATGATTTCGGCGGTGGGCCGGTCCAGTTTTTTGCCGTCGGCTCCGTAGAAATCATGGTCCAGAAAATGTTCGTTGGTTATCTTCGACGTCGGAAGGTAGCTGCCGGTTGCGGTAATGATCGATCTGGGCATAATTAAATCAATTTTTGTTGTCTGTTCGTTGGGTTTTCGAAAAAAAAACCCGACCGCGGAACGCCGCCGGGGCAACTCCTGGTTCTCCTTTTTTATTATATATTACATTTTTATATAAAATCAAGCCGCAATGACCGGGAAACCGCGGAGAACGCCGTCGCCGGTGGGAGTGACACTCCTCTGAACCTACGTTAGGCTGTACGTTCAAACCGATGTCCCCTGTTCTAGTCTTCGCATGGCCATGATAACGTTAAACCGGCTTCAATAACTTGGTTATTTTTTCCCCGGATCGGTAGAATCTATCCGGGTCCACCACCAGAGTTGGGTTTAATTGCGCGTAATCGGGAAAGGGACCATTTTTTGAATTCAGGAAAGATCAATGGTTTCTGTGATAATAGGGATTGGATCCTTGTGTTATGAAAAGTTTTTAGGCCGCATGATCATATTTTTTACTTGACATAAAACTGCCATAATGATAATTAGTTTATTTAATTATAATTATTTTAAATAAATATAACCCTATCGATATTCATTTATATTTTGCAAAATATAGTTGGCAAGGGTGCTTTTTGCAAGAACCGTGTTTTTTGAATAATATTTTGTGCCTCGATTTGGGGGTAATAAGGCGCATTTCTGTCGAGAGGGAACGGGAAGATGAGCGCACAAAATTGGAACAAAGACGCTGGTAGATGGGTCGCGGTTTTCCTGGTGGTAACCGCCGCGGTTGCGTTGGGCCCTTCCATGATCATGGCGGCAGGGTTGACCGTGGGCGCGGGCTCCGGCATGTCACTGGGCACGGGAAAATTGGACCTGGGATGCAACGACCTGGTGATCCAGAACGGCGGCGAGCTGGCGCTCGACAGCGCCACCATCATCCAGCGCCATGTGGACAACCAGGTGGGCGGCACGATTGACGGCGGCCAGGGGTCGATGGACGTGTACGGGGACTGGACGAACCACGGCACGTTTATCCCGGGGACGAGCAAGGTTTCGCTGCTGGACGGTTGCGGTCTGGCGATGGCCTATATCACAGGGGAGACCACGTTCTGCGAGCTGCTGATCGCGAGCGCCATGGGCAAGACCGTCTACTTCGAAGCAGGCAAGACCCAGACCATCTCCTGTTCCATGGATTTTACCGGGGTGGAAGGCAAACTTCTGGTGCTTCGCAGTTCCGTGCCGGGCAGCGCCGGATTTGTCAATCTGGAGGAAGGCGCGACCCAGCACCACGACTATGAGAACGTAGCCGACCTTGTCGGCACCGGACAGCATATTGCACCGGGGCGTCCGAGCGAGTTCAACTCGGTGGACGGCGGGGGCAATTACCGATGGTTCCTCAATATCCCCGTGCCCACGGTGTCGCAGGCGGGATTTGCCCTGCTGGCAATGCTTATGCTGTTCATGGGCTGGCGTGCCTTGAGGAGGAGTTCCCGGCCCGCGGCCGCCGCGTGATTTAAGGCATCTGTAAGTATCTGTGAATGAGATAAGAGGAGGAAAAACCATGGGAGGGCGAAGGTTGAGGGGATGGACGATCGCACCGGCCGTGACCGCGGCATTGGTTTTCATGGCGTCGCATGCGCCGGCCGACGATATCAAGGTCCAGCCGCCGGCAGGCGACGGGTTCGTGGTGACGGACGAGGGCGGCGCCAATGAGCGGTGGCGGGTGGATGAGGACGGCAAGGTTTACATGGGAGATTTGCCGACAGGTCCCTCCGGCACCAAGGGGATGTGCTGGGATGCAAGCACCAAGCAACTGGTGGAATGCGTCGGCGGCGCGAGCGGTCCGACAGGCCCAATTGGTCCCCCCGGACCGACTGGTTCCCCCGGCCCCCCCGGCCCGATTGGTCCCTCCGGTCCCTCCGGTCCCCCCGGCCCGAGTGGTCCGTCAGGTCCCAGTGGCCCGTCAGGCCCGTCCGGTCCCACGGGCCCGGGTGGTGTCGGCGCTTTCATGATCGGAGGCGGGGGAGACGACACTCAAATAAATCCTCGGTCTAATAGATATCTCGGGATGTTTTTGGATGACTCCATGAGATTCAATCATAGAAAAAAAATAGAGCAAGTAATTACTGTGGACGGAGCCCTCTCGTACTTCTGCGTCCGATTAGATGACGAGCCAAGCGGCGACGGCGATACGGGTGAATATTATGACTTCACCGTTCGCAAAAACGATGTGAGCACATCCGTGACCTGTAGAGTGGATCACGATGAAACATCCTGCTGTGACACAACACATTCAGTCTCTTTCACCGCCGGTGATAGGATCAGTATAGAGGCGAATCCAAGTGAGGATAGCCCTGATTACCCTGACACTGACACTGAAACAGCTGAGGTTCATTGGACGGCGAAGTACATGCCGTCGCCACCGCCTTAACAGGGCCGTACTGAGACAAACCGGCTGAACCTTTGAGCGGGCGGGCCTATGAGCCCGCCCGCTCTTTTTTTTGTGTGCCCGGCATGGGCGCTGTCATGTAGGCGCAAATCCCCCCGGCATCAGGCCGTCGGGACCGAACCGCAACCATGTAATGGCGAAGTAAAGTGGGTCAGATACCACTATCACTTGTTACATAGATACAGTGCTGGAGATCTAATCGGCGTTAAAGTGGTAGCAGATGACGATCCCACTCCACGAAAGGCTTCCTGGAGTGCTGAATTCACGCCATCTCATAGGGTGTAACGGGTCCACAGTCTAACACGCGAAATCTTGGAAAGGGGCGATCCGTCAGGATCGCCCCTCCTTTTTTCTGGACGGGTGCTGCATACGTTTTGCGCAGGGCCGTGTAATCCGGATTTTCCTCACTTACCCAGCAGGTACAGTACCAGATCGGCCCAGTCCGCCCTGGCGTTGGGGCCTTCCGGGCCTTCCGGACCCCCAGGACCGCCGGGCTGTCTGGGTGAAAGAGGTCCAACCGGCCCGACGGGTCCAGGATCACTCAATGTTCGATACGTCACCGGCCCCACGGGCGCAACTGCGGCCGAAGCGGTCCGTCCGGCGGGATATTCCATAATCACAATTCACAATAGACAGGCAGTTGCACTATTTCTTCAATTTTTCCTTTCTGCCAGAGCCCAATCAAGGTTGTTCCGGGCCAGCGGGAAGTCAGGAGAGATCGCCAGCGCCCTTTTGCACGCGTCGACGGCCTGATCCCACTGTTGGAGCTGGTTGTGCGCGGCGCAGATGTTGTTGAAGGCCCCCGCGTAGTCGGGCCGGACGGCCAGGGCCTTGCGGCACGCGCGAATGCAGTCCTCGTACCGGCCCGCCCGGTAGTAGGCCAGGCTCAAGGCCAGATAATTCTCGGCCGTGGGTTCGGCACGGGCTGTCTTCTCATGATACGCCACGGGGTCCTCCCGCGCCTCGACGGCCGCCGGCAGGTCCCGCGTCATGGCCGCAAGCCCCGCATGCCCCGGACTCAACATCAATCCCCTTTCCGCCAGATCCGCCGCCCGGTCGTATTCCCCACGGTCCTTCAGCCACCGGGCATAGTAGTAATATGGCTCGGGATTGCCGCTCCCGTACCGCAGGGCGTTTCTGAAATGGCCCTCCGCCTCTTCGGCAAAGCCCATGGCATTTCGCAGGATCCCGAGGTTGATGTGCACGTACGGCCAGCTAGGCATCAACTTGACGGCCCTCAAGAAATAGTCGTGGGCGACTTCATACCGGCCCTTTTCCATCTGCGACAGCCCGTAGTTCATCAGCCCCCGCCCGTTGTTCGGGCTCTTGACCGTCACGTCGCACCACAGGGATTCCGCGGAATTCCAGACCTCGTTCCGCTGGTACACCCCGTAGGCGTGCAGCATAAACACCGCGACGAGCGCCGGGACCAACAGGCCTTTGCGGGCCGGGCTTTGCAGCAGCACGGCCCGGTACCTGGCCAGCAGAAGGACCACGGACCAGCCGGCTGCCAGCGACAGCCCCACGAAGGGGAAAAAGGTGCGGTGGCTGTTGGCCACCTGTCCCATTGGTATAATGCTGGATGTGGGGGCCAGGGCCACGAAAAACCAGATGATGCCGTACGAGACGGGGAGCGTCTCCCGTTTCCTGCTGAAAACCGCGGCTGCAGCCAGGAGCGCGAGGATCACGAAGAGGCCGAGGATCTTCTTCTGGTCAAGAAACGTGGCGGTGATCACGAAATCCGGGTCCGCCGACAGGTTCAGGGGCAGCAGAAAGTTGCCGAGATAGTGGAGGAGGACCGTGAACTGGGTGGTGAGGTAACTGAGCCGGGCTCCGGAGGAAGCCCCCGTCACGCTGGTCTCCGGGCTGAGGTAGGTGACGTGGACATAAAAGAAGCCGACAGCCGCCAGGGCGGCGGGCAGGGTCTTGAGCAGGGATCTCGCGAGGCCTCGCCAATTACTGTATATCGTCAGG
>JAFDKD010000951.1 GCA_019307165.1 Deltaproteobacteria bacterium
CTTCCTGCGATGCTCCGGGGGGAGGAGATTGATGTCCACGGCCGTCTTCTCGAGCCCCTTGAGGGCCAGCCCGTAGGCGGGAATCAGGCTTTGCGAAGCAAGGCCGGTCTTGGAAAGGTCGACCCTGGCAATGTTCCGGGTTCCCTCCTCCTCAATGACACGAAGCCATCCGTCCTCCGTATCGCTCCCGCACGCGATGGCCCTGACGGGGTCCTCCGGGTGACCCAGGACCGTTTGAATGGATTTAAATTCGCCCCGGACCGTTTCCCTGAGCCGATCGGAATCATCGGCCACCGCCAGCACCCGCGAATAGGCGAGGCGGTTTCGCCTGATAAGATTCAATTCCAGGGCGTCATCCGCCCTCCACAGGATGACGCAGGCATCGCCGACTCTGACATTCTCTCGCCGGATGACGTAGTTGGTCACGGCCGTCGATGATATCTCAATCCCTGAAATGCCCGTTCCCAATAAACCGCCAAGTTCCGCATAGGGGGACATGGCTTCCTTTTTCACCAGCGTCAGGAGAATTATGAGTCGATTGTCCGCTTTGTTTTCCTCAATGATCTGGAAATCGAAATAGACGTCGTCCGCCGAAAAGGGGACATATTTTTCCATTTCATAACCGACGGCCTCACGGAGGTTCTCTTTCGCGGCAAATGGAAGTTCCATGTCCCGAACGATCGCCAGGCGCCTGGGGATGCCCACGAACACATTTCCGGCCGTGACCCGGTTCTTGTCGATGAAGGCTTTTAAGTTTTCCCCCGCGGCCTTGAGGCCTTCCTCTACGGGCAGTTCCCTGTCCACGGGGTAAACCGCATGGGCGGACACGCGGATCTCCCTGAGCGCAGCCTTCAGGTATACGACGCGTAAGGCGCTGTCGCCGATGTCGATTCCGAGACTCGACTGAAAAGCCATGGTCAACCTTGCGCCCCGGTCTTGCCCTGCCCTTCTTCAAATGCCGCCATATCTTCCTTCCATTCGATAATGCGATATCCCCTGCTGTAGGACCCGTCAATCTCGACCACCGCCTCTATGTCCTTCCTGGTCAGGCCTTTTTGGGGCATCCCCGTGGATCGGATCGTGTAAAAAGCGGTGCCGGACAGGGTGATGTAAGAGCGCATGGCCGTGTACGCATCCATTCCCACAATCTCCACCAGTTCGCTCACGGATTCGATCTCGGCCGTTTGCCTGGCCGCGAGCACGGCGTCCACCAGTTCCTGCGTCATCATGGGAAGAGACAGGAGCATCTGCGGCGTGGCTGCGTTGATATTGATCTTGGTTGAACGCGTCCGCGTTACCCGCCAGTTTCGGCTGGTCTTCTTCTTGCCGCCGGCGCTGTGGACGGTCACCTTGTCTTTCAATCCCCCATAAAAAATTTCGTGCGTGACCCCCCTGACCAGGAGGAGTTCTTCAATCGAATCGAAATTCCCGTTTTTGCAGTTATGGGGCTTTTCAAGGGCCTGGTAGTAGTCGCTCTCGGCCCCGTTGATTCGGTGCAAGTCGTCCGCATCCCGCCAGTCCAGTATGGAATCGACGATGACGTCTCTCTCGTCCTCTTCAATTCCCAGTCCGTTCAAAGCCACCAGCAACAGGCTGTTGGTCGCGGTGTTGATGTCTACCCTGCCGCTCTCGTTTCCGATCTCCACCTTGTAAAGGCCGCCCGCAAAGGCTACCGGTGGAATATCCACACCCACCCGCCAGTCGATTTTCCCGGTCTCATCTTCCGCCTCCTCGGTCTCCTGGTCCTCAGGCAGCACATCGGCCTTGATCAATTCCGAAATGGCCCGAAAAACGCCTGCCTGGGCCCTGTAGTAGCACTCGGTCTCTTCCTTGAAATTGCGCGTGATGTTAACCTCGGTCCTCATGGCGTAGCAGAACTCGCCTACGATGACCGCAAGCAACGTCAGAACCCAGAGGACGATGAAAAGCGTAATGCCCTCCTCCTCCTGAGACCCGGGAGAATTTTCGATTGTCGATTGTCGATTGTCGATTTGAGGAAAATTTGACATTTAATTAAATTTCCCCCCGCCCAACCAGGGACAGACAGCTGAAATTGTTCGTGTATTTTCAGCCTTAAGCCCTGTGCCCTGTGCCCTGCACCCCCCAAACTTTCTCCGCAGTAACGAGAGATGAGCGAAAGGGCTCGCCTGAACCGCCGGCATTCCCTGCGGCGTTCTAGCTTTCATTCAGCTCCGGCTCCAATCGCGCGATCATCGTAAGCGGCAGGGACGCTTCCTCCCGTTTCAAGGTCAGTTTCACGGCCTGCGGGTAGCCCTCGTCATCCTCGGGGTCCCACAT
>JAFDKD010000228.1 GCA_019307165.1 Deltaproteobacteria bacterium
GCTCCCCTCCCGACAACTGCAGGGGAAAGGACTTCTCCTTGTCGGCCAGCCCTACCTGACGCAACGTCAGATGGGTCTTTTTGCGGACATAGGCCCGCCTTTCCCCGATCACATCCAAAGCGAGGGCCACGTTGTCAAACACCGTTTTGGTTGAAAGAAGCTTGAAGTCCTGGAAGACAAACCCTATTTTTCGGCGAAGCAGGGCCAGGTTTTTTCGATCGATTCGGCTCAGGTTGATGCCGTTGACAAGCAATTGACCCCCGGTTGGTTTTGCGGTCCCGAATATGAGCCTGAGAAGTGTCGTCTTTCCGGCCCCGCTGGGTCCTGTAATGAAAACGAATTCACCCTTTCGGATCTGAAGGTCCAGATCGCTGAGGGCATTTTTGGAACCGAAGGTTTTGAAGATATGAAATAGCTGAATCATGAAAAAGAGATTGAATCCCGCATGCCGCGGAAGCGTGTATGGGGTCCTGATTTCACCAACAGGATTTCAAAAAGTTCCCAGGGCGCGCATCAAGCCGGCCTTAGCCAGATGGTGCGTGTAAATGGCCCTGTAAAAATTCACCCTGGCCTGCGACAGGAGCCGCTGGGCATCCATCACTTCGATAATGGTGGTCACCTGCGCCTTGTACCGCTCGTTGCTGACCCGCAGGTTTTCTTCGGCCTGCTCCTGGGCCTTTTCCGTGGCAGGGACGTTTTTCTCCGCCACCTGTAATGCCAGCAGGGCATCCTTTATTTCCAGGGCGATGCCTTGCTCCAGAGACAACTTCGTCTGAATCAACTCATCTTTGACGCTTTCCTTCTCTTTCACTTCATAGCGGGTCTTTCCCCATTCAAAAAACGTCCATGACAGATAGGTCGTTGCCTCCCACCGGTTGGTTTCGTGAAAGGGGCTGCCCGACACATCGGGTGTATCGCCCGCTTTGATATAATTGTATTCGAAGCCGATTTCAGGATAAAATTTACTTTTCGCCAGCCGTGCATCCCGGTCCGCCTGAAGCAGGGCGATATCCAACAGCTTGATCTCGGGGCGATTCCGAAGCGCCTGGCCCAGATAGCTTTCAAATGCGCCCCGTTCGGGCACAAACCTTTCGATGTCTTTCACCCGTACGGGTGCATTCCCCGGCCTTGAGAGGACCGTATTAAAGGCAAACTCGGCCACCCTTACGCGACTCTTGACCTCCACAAGCGTTTGCTTGCTGTCGGCAAGTTCCACTTCCGCCCTTAACAGATCGTTGACGGGCACGATTCCTACCTCGTAGAAATTGCGCACCATTTTCAGATTGGATTCCCGCGACGCCACATCCTTTTCAGCCACTTCCACGGCCTTTTCAGCGATCAAAATATCGAAGTAGGCCTGCTTGATGCGAAGGGCCAGATCCAACCGGGCCAGTTCGTATTCCGTCTCCGACTGATCGACACCCAGTTTGGCCAATTCATAGGAACTGAGGATGGCGAAGCCTGCAAACAGGGGCTGGGTCACCGTACCCCGCCACTCGAAATTATCCTGACTGCTGATAGCGATCCTCGAAGCCCCCGGGAGCGTTGACTTGAAAACCCTTGCCCTGTCGAATCGGGTATACCCGTAGCTGGTGCTCAATTTGGGTAAAAATTCAGTTCGGGCCTGCTTTTCCACGAAACCCGCCTGATCGATTTTCGTTTTAATGGCCTTCAAATTGCGATTGTTGACAAGCGCCTCGGTGATGCTCTCTTCCAGGGTGTAAAACTTGGCCTGAGCCGGCGTCAAACCGACCAGGATCACCCATAGAACAACTATAGTGCCGCATCCCGACAAATGCCTCATCTGCGCCTCCGATCTCCGTTTCCTGCGTGGCATCATCATTAGATCAGGGCCAGGGATATGTCAATGTTTCTGAGCCATCGGCAAGGTGACCCGCTCTTTTCCATGTGGCTTAGGGGCCGTCAGCCGCGCGCATTGACAGGGTATCGGCCGGCGCATAAACTAACCCCATGAAAAGACTCGCGGCGGCGCCCCTAGATTGGAAGCGCCCCCGCAAAGTAGAAAACCGATCATGGCAACCAAGACACCCCGATACACGGTCCTGATTCTCGTCATCTTTCTTTTTGTCGCTTGGGCGAACTGGGATGAGATAGCCGGTTTTTTCAGTTCACGGCCCACCGCCGATTCGCTTGATTTCAACCGGACCTCCGATGATGATGTGGACCGGCCGGTCGTTGTATCCCGGGATGAAGAGATCCTTATGGATGTCTTCGAAAGGGTCAGCCCGGCCGTGGTGAATATCGCCGCGACGACCCTGAGCATGAATTTCTGGCTCGAGGTCACCCCTCGCGAGGGTCAGGGGTCCGGATTTATCGTGGACGGGGACGGGTACATCCTGACCAACAATCACGTGGTGGCCAAGGCCCAAAGCATCACCGTGACCATGGCCGACGGCAGGAAAGTATCTGCCATCCTCATAGGCAGAGACCCCACCTCCGATCTGGCCGTCATCCAGATACCCCGAAGACATGTGAAGGCTATTGCGCCCCTGGGCGACTCCGACCGTGTCCGTGTCGGACAGAAGGCCATTGCCATCGGAAACCCCTTCGGGTTGTCCCACACCTTGACCACGGGCATTGTCAGCGCCCTCAACCGGGGGATTCGCACGGAAGACGGCTACAGCATCGACGATCTCATCCAGACGGATGCGGCCATCAATCCCGGCAACTCCGGGGGGCCGTTGCTTAACTCCAGCGGAGAAGTCATCGGTATCAATACGGCCATCTTCAGCCTGTCGGGCGGTTACCAGGGGATCGGATTCGCCATCCCCATCAATCACGCTAAATTCGTGGCATCTCAGTTGATTACGGCCGGACGGGTGGCGACGCCGTGGCTGGGCGTCACGGGCATGTCTCTTTCACCCGGCTTTTCAGAGGCGTTGAGGCTCTCCGTGGAAAGGGGCGTACTGCTCGTCGAAGTCATCAACGGCGGTCCGGCAGATCAGGCGGGTTTGCGGGGCGGACACACGGAGGTGGTGGTAGGGGGCATGAGATTGCTGCTGGGCGGTGATATCCTCACCGCGGTGAATGACCATCCCGTGACGCGCATGGAGGACCTCGGTCGAATCCTCAACCGGCTTCGGGTCGGGGAAACGGTCACGGTTTCGGCGGTTCGCGGCCGGCGCACCCTTCACTTCGAGGTGCTGCTCGCGGAAAGACCGTGAAAAAACCGGGCCCATAGGACCGGCCTTCGCCAAGGCTACGGCCCGGCCCCGCCAAACAACGGCGGGATCTTCGACAGGTGTCCCACCTTCGCTCTAACGGGCTACGGTGGGCAGGCAGGTGTCAGAAAAAAATGTAAACTGAATTTAATTTGTCAATATTTTTTAAATTCTAAATTCTAATTTTTCAATTCTAAATTTCCTTTCCCTTCGACATTCCTTGTTCGATATTCGACATTCTCTTTTTCGGCTGTCTCCCGACTTCCGTCCTCTGTCATCTGTCCTCCGACCCTCCCTCCTCATGTCCCAGCAGAATCATGCGTTCCCGGGCCGCAACCAATCGTTTCTTTTCCCATGAATCCCATTCCGTCCTCATCTCTTTTAATTCGCTCTCGACACCTGCAATTTCAGCCGTGCCTTTTCCGCCGGGTTCATTTGTTAAGGCCTGCAGTCTATCTTTCAACACTCGAGCGCGTTCTTTTATAGCCCTCATCGCGTCGAGCGCATCCACTTCCCTGTCGGAAGGCACCCTCGGTTTTGTGGGGCAGGCGGGAAATACAAAGGCGTCTTTTTCCATCTGTTTCTTGTTGCTCATGGCTTCCCTCCCTCAACCAGACAGGCATTCTCGCGGAATTCTTAACACCTGTAATTGCCATATCTTCAAACAATCGCCAAGTCTCTCAATACCTGAATTTTGCAAAATCCAGGTAATAAACAAAACTCATTTTTATTTGAAATTTATCATTTTTTACCTATTGTCAACATTAAGTCAGACAAAGTCCTTTGATCTTGACATCTACCGGACGGCTTTTTAAGATTTGAAACCCTGAATCGGGCGAACGCCGAAAAGGGGAAACTATTACCAATTTCTTTATAAAGGCTGGTCACATCATGAACGTATTCAACGGTCTCCATTTTTTTCCTTGGGAAAATCCAACGGCCAACAACTGCAACACCATTTTCATCGATGGCCACACACGGATCCTGATCGATCCCGGCCATGATCATCTTTTCGGCCATGTTCGGGACGGTCTCCTAGATCTGGGATTGGCGCCCGCCGACATGGACCTGGTCCTGATCACCCACGGGCATCCCGACCACATGGAAGGAATCAAGTCCTTTTCCGGGACCAAGGCCCAGGTCGCCATGCACTCGGTTGAATGGGACTTTGTTAAACGTCTGGCCCCTCATTACGGAAACGCCATCGGCATGCAGGATTTCGAACCCCACATCCTTTTGGGGGAAGGGGACTTGAAGGTGGGCGATATCAACTTTCAGGTTCTGCACTCGCCGGGGCACTCGCCGGGTTCCGTGTGCCTCTACTGGCCCGAGGAAAAGGTCCTTATTACCGGAGACGTGGTTTTCAACCAGGGCATCGGCCGTACCGATCTGCCCGGCGGCAGCGGCGAACAACTCAAGGAAAGCATCGAACGTATTGCAGCACTGGACGTGGCTTTTCTCCTGCCCGGTCACGGCGACATGGTTTCGGGCGAGGACCAAGTGCGGGCCAATTTCAAAATTATAAAAGAATATTGGTTCAACTTTATCTAGTGTGCCCTTTCCGTCATTTATGGATGGGCACTATCCAGTTTGCACAAGTCAATGATTGATGGGCTGTTGAAAATCACAAATGTCTCTGTCCACTTCTTCAAGATCTTGTGAATGGCAAGACGACCATGTCAAAGGATAAAAAATTTCCTCCCATTGATTTCGACCTTCGGCAGTTGGAGATCTTTTGCAGGGTGGTGGAACTGGAAAGTTTCTCCAAGGCGGCCAAAGCGGTGTTTCTGGCCCAGGCCTCGGTCAGCGAACGCATCGCCACTCTGGAAAACCTGGTGGGGGCCAGACTGCTTGACCGCCTGGGCAGGGAGGTTGTCCCCACCAAGGCGGGCGAGCTTCTTTACAAGCATGCCGTCCTCCTGATGGATATGAAGGAGACGGCCCGCCTGGAAATGCAAGAATTTCTGGGCGTGGAGCGGGGGGCCGTTCAGCTGGGGTGCAGCACGATTCCGGGTGAATACATCCTGCCCAGGGTCCTCGTGGATTTCCTTCAACGGCACCCTTCCATATTGGTCAATCTCACGGTTTTCGACTCGGCCGGAATCGAATCCATGCTTCTGGCAGGTGAGATCGAACTGGGCATCGTGGGTTCCAAGAGCGCCGATGCCAACCTCCTGTTTAACGAGCTTTGGGAAGACGAACTGGTCGTGGCCGTGCGTTCCGATCATCGGTGGGCCGGAAAAAAAACGGTCACACTCAAGGAAATTGCTGAAGAGCCCTTTATCCTTCGCGAACAGGGTTCCGGGACCCAGAACATACTGGAAGCCTATCTCAGGAAAAAGAACCCCGCAGGGCTGGGCAGCCTCAAGCCGGTGGCACGGCTCGGCACCTCGTCCGCGGTCAAGGAAGGAATCAAGGCCGGCCTGGGGATTTCCGTCATCTCCTCCAGGGCCATTGACACGGAACTGAGCATCGGCCTGCTCAAGGCAATCCGGATAAAAGGGACCGTCATGCGGCGCCGCTTCTATCTGATCCGGGACAAACGGCGGATTTCCTCCCCTCTGAGCAGCGCCATGATCGCCTTTCTGTTGAACACCCTGAAAAACGGCGGGAAATGAACGAAAATACAAAGGAAAACACCCGGATGGCAGCCG
>JAFDKD010000952.1 GCA_019307165.1 Deltaproteobacteria bacterium
CGCGATCGCCCTCTACATTGAAGGCCAGGACTATCCCCGGCGGCTCATGGCTGCCGCGAAAAGGGCAAGAGGGAAAAAGCCCATTGTCGCACTGAAGGTGGGGGGAGCGAGACCGGAGACCGGGCCTCTCTGGCCCATACCGGTTCCCTTGCCGGCAAGCGGGAGGTCTACTACGGCGGACTCAGGCAGGCGGGCATCGTGGGGGTGCATCGCACCGACGACCTGCTGGACCTTGCCCAGGCCCTGTCCGTGTGTCCCCTACCCAAGGGCCGGAGAGTGGCGGTGCTGACCGGCCAGGCCGGGCCCGGCATGGCGGCGTGCGACGTCTGCGAGGCGGAAGGGCTTCGCATACCCGCTTTCGGCGCCGAGACCCAGGAGGGAATCAACGACCTGCTGCCGCCGCTGGCCCTCCGGACAAACCCGGTGGATTTCGGGCCTGCATGGTACGATTCGTCTGCGGTCCGTGGCATTGTCCGGACGGTGTTGGCCGACGATCGGATCGACGGCCTTCTCCTGTTGATGATGTTTGCATCCGCCAACCGGGAGACGGTGCCGAACCTGGCTGAATTATTCTTGGAGACCCGGCCCGAAAAACCGGTCATCACCTGTTTTCTGGCCCCGCCCGGCATCTGGGACGAAGCCATTGCCCGCATGCAAAAGACCGGGTCCGTGGTCAACCTGCCCGCTCCCGAAAGGGCCGCCAGGACTATGGCCGGGCTGTGGCGTTACCGGGAGATGATGGATGGAAGGGGCGCCCCTATAGATTGAATATTGAACATTGAGTTATTGAAGATTTGAGGATTTTTTTGACATTCGATATGATTTAATACAATTTGAAATCTCAGGCAAGGGAGGTCGCAGTGAGTAATGAAATCATTGATAAGGCACTGAAGGAGGGGCGCAACACCCTGTCGGAATCCGAGTCCAAGGAACTGTTGCGGTCATACGGGATTGCCGTCACCCGCGAGGCCGAGGTGTATGACGAAGCGGGCCTGAAAGCGGCCGCCGGGGAAATCGGATTTCCCCTGGTCCTCAAGGCTTGCGGGCCGGACCTGAGCCACAAAACCGAGAGGGGCCTGGTGCGTGTCGACCTGCGAAACGAGCAGGAGGCGCTTGACGCATTCGAAGGGATCATGTCCGAAGTCAAGGACGAGGGCGGCTCGGTCCTGGTTCAGGAAATGGTCAAGGGAGACAGGGAACTCGTTGTGGGACTCACCCGGGACCCCCAGTTCGGACCCTGCGTGATGTTCGGCCTGGGCGGCATTTTCACGGAAATCCTCAAAGACGTCTCCTTCCGCGTAGCGCCCATTGAAAAGCGGGACGCCCTTGAAATGATGCAGGATATCAAGGGGCGAAAGATATTGGAGGCGGTCAGAGGCATGCCCGCGGCCGACCTGGATCAGCTGGCCAGCATGCTCATTACCGTCGGAAATATCGGCCTCGAGCACGATGCGGTTAAAGAAATCGACATGAACCCGGTCATCCTGAAAGGCGCCGATGCCATCGCCGTCGATGCGCTGGTGGTGCTGGAGCAGCCGGACGATCAGTAGCGAACGAGACGGACGAATCAGCCGTTTCCTTCACCCGTTGGCTCTTCCGAGGTTTCCCCGGTTTCATCCCCCTCCGCGGGGATGCTGACGCCCTTGGCTTCCGCCTCTTTTGCCGCGGCCGTGGCTTTTGCTTTGGCCTTTACCGCCCGCCGCCCGGCCAGGGCTGCCCGGCTTTTTGCCGCGTCGGCCTCGGCAATGGCTGTTTCGATACCTTCCATGGTTTCCCTGTCGGCCCCCGGGCCGGCGGAGGATACCGATCGGGCGAGCTTCTCGGCGGCACGTTCAGCCGCCTCCAGTGCCCTCGATGCCCGAACCTCAGCGTCATGGGCCTTCTTCTGGGCTTCCGACAGGGCGTCGAACGCGGCGGCCATCTCGCTGATTTCGCCTTCGACGACCCCCAGGCCAGAGGCGGCGCTGACAAGACCCCTGCGGTCCCCGATGCCATGTTGAGAAAACCGCGATGACCGAAGACAAATTGCGCATCTTGTTCCTGTCCCCCGAGGCCGCCCCCTTTGCCAAGAGCGGCGGTCTTGCCGATGTCGCCGGTTCGCTTCCCCCCGCCTTGAAGCGCTACGGCGCCGATGTTCGTCTGGTCCTGCCCCTTTACACCGCCGTAAGACACGGCGAGTTTGCCTTGAAACCCCTGATTCGCGATTTGGAGGTTCCTCTGG
>JAFDKD010000953.1 GCA_019307165.1 Deltaproteobacteria bacterium
AAGGAAAAACAGGAATTGATCGAGCGTCTCGGAGAAATCGTTGGACCGGAGAACGTCCTGTCCACGCATATGGACCTGATGCTTTACAGCTACGATGCCTCCCAGGACAAGGCCATGCCCGATGTGGTGGTGCTGCCCGGCTCGACCGATGAGGTCTCCCGGGTGATGGCACTGGCCCATACGCACAAGGTCCCGATCCTGGGCAGGGGTTCCGGGACCAACCTGACGGGCGGGACGGTCCCCGTCAAGGGGGGGATCGTGGTCCATTTCTCCCGCATGAACCGAATCCTGGAGATCGATATCCCCAATCGCACTGCTACCGTGGAGCCCGGCGTGATTACCCTGGACTTGCAGACGGAAGTGCTGAAAAAGGGGTTTGTATATCAGCCCGACCCGGCAAGCCAGAAGGTGTCCACCATCGGCGGGAACGTGGCTGAGAACTCGGGCGGGCCCCACTGTCTCAAGTACGGCGTTACCTCCAATCACGTACAGGGCCTGGAACTGGTGCTGGACGACGGGACCGTCGTGTGGACGGGCGGAAAGGCATGGGACCAGCCGGGTTATGACATCACGGGGCTCTTCGTAGGCTGCGAGGGAACCTTGGGCCTGGTGACCAAAGCCGTATTGAAGCTGGAGCGGGCCCCGGAATCGGTCAAGACCCTGATGGCGATCTTCGACACCATTGAAGACGGGGCCAACACGGTGTCGGCCATTATCGCCGAAGGCATTATCCCCGCCACCCTGGAGATGATGGACAATACGGTCATGCGGGCCGTTGAAGCGACCATCAAGGTGGGATATCCCCTGGATGCGGCCGCCGTCTTAATCATCGAGCTGGACGGCATGCCCGAAGGGATGGACGACAAGGCCCGAAAGATCACGGAGATCTGCGGGGAAAACAACGTCAGAGACGTCAGAGTGGCCAAGGACGAGGCGGAACGGGCCTTGCTGTGGGCGGGCCGCAAGGGAGCTTTCGGATCGGTGGGCCAGGTGAGACCCAGCTACCTGTGTTGCGACGGGACGGTCCCCCGAACCAGGCTCCCCCAGGTGTTGAAACAAGTCATGGATATCGGCAAAAAATATGACCTTCCCATCGGCAACGTGTTTCACGCCGGGGACGGCAACCTGCATCCGCTCATCATGTTCGACGAACGGGACGAGGACGAACGGAATCGGGTCTTAAAGGCAGGGTCCGAAATCCTGAAGGCCTGCGCCGATGCGGGCGGGACCATCAGCGGCGAACACGGGATAGGACTGGAAAAGCTGAAGGAGCTTCGTTTCATCTTCAATGAAAACGATTTTCGTTTTGCCTGGGACATCAAGCAGGCATTTGACCCGGACAACATCCTGAACCCGGGAAAGCTGCTACCTGCAAGATCCAGGTTCTACCCGAAATGAGCGCGAATTGATAATGAAAGTGACTGAGGCCACGCCACATCTCTAATGTCGTATGAGATGCAATATCTTTACTTCTCTGTGATCTCTGAGTTCTCTGTGTGAGAATTATTTTAATATCAGTTAAAATTTTAGACAGGCAGTTTGGATATGATATTTATTGAAGATCCCAAAAAAGATAATCTCACGTCCGTCCCGCTTGCAGCGGGACTAGAGTTCAACAGAGTACACAGAGAAAAAATTTGTACAGGATAAACCCGGTCTTGTCTTGAATTGACTCGGTTTTATCCGGCATTTGCTGATGGAATAAAAGGAGTTTTCACGTGTCCGATATAAAGGAAAAGTTGGGAGAACTCGTATCGTTGCTGGGAGAGGACGCGGTCGAGACCGAACCCGAGGTCACTGCCGCGCACATCGTCGACGGCATGACGCCCGGGGCCGTGGTGTTTCCCAAGAACACGGATCAGGTCTCAAAGGCGGTCCGGTTTGCCCATCAGGCGCACCTGGCCGTCGTGCCTTGGGGAAGCGGCTCCAAAATGACCATGGGAAACCCGCCCGAACGGCTCGATTTGGTGGTGAACACCACGCGTATGAACCACATGATCGACGTGGACACCGCCAACATGACCATAACCGTGGAGGCCGGCGTCAAATTCAGGGACATTCAGGCGAGGCTGGCCACCGAGGAGGACCGCTGCTACCTTCCCCTGAAAGACCTGGTTACGGAGGCGGACGAGGTTATCTGTTCCGAGAGGTCCCACAGCGGCAGTTTTCTTCCTCTGGATCCCGCCTTTGCCGAAAAGGCAACCATCGGCGGGATCATCGCGGCCAACTCAAGCGGTCCGCGCCAGCTCCTGTACCGGCTGCCCAGGGATACCATCCTCGGGGTCCGGATGGTGGCCCCCAACGGTGATGTTCTGGGCTCCGGGGGCAAGACCGTCAAGAACGTGTCGGGGTACGATATCTCCAAGCTGATGGTGGGGTCCCTGGGGACCTTGGGCATCCTGTGCGAAATGACCTTCAAGCTGCTTCCCCTGCCGGAGAGGATGGACACCCTGCTGTTGCCCTTTGATGCCTTTTCAGGGGCGGCCGCCCTTGCCGAGCGAGTTTTTGAAACCGGTCTGCTGCCGGCGGCAGTGGAGATCATGAACAGCGGCGCCTGCGAACGCCTCGCGGTAAAGGGCATCACCGACCAGGGAGAAGCCGGATATATGGCGGCCGTGGCGCTCGAGGGATTCGAGCAGGCGGTGGATCGCATGACCTCGGAGATTCGCGCCATGGCCGAAGCCGAGGGCGCCCGCTCCCATATGGTCCTGTCGGAGGAACGCCATCGATCTTTCTGGCTGGCGGTGAGCGATCTGGGCGCGCCCACCGACGGGGAGGAATCGGCCCTGATCGGCGCCAAGCTCAACTACCCCATTTCGGAATGGAAAAAGATTGTCAATGCCCTGGAAGACATCTGTTCCCGGTCCGGCCCGGCATATGCATTTCAGGTCCGTACGGGCAACGGCATCTGTATGCTTTATTTGACGGCCAATGCCTCTGATCCGGCCGTTGTTGACCGGGCGGTGGAATCCCTGGGGGCCTTGCTGGATCGGTGCCGGGAAGTGGAGGGCAACCTGGTGGTTCAGAATGCGCCTGCGGAAATGAAACCCCGCCTTAAGATGTGGGGGGAGGCGGCCCCCCATTTTGTCGTCATGAAGCGGATCAAGGACCGGATGGACCCCACCCGCATCATGAGCCCGGGCCGTTTTGTGGGAGGGTTGTAAGACGTTCGAGGGTACGGTCCCCGGTTTACGGTTCTTTCCCGGTGGGTCACGGAACAGCCTTATCTTGAGTGACTAAAGTGAGCTAAAATTTAGGATTTTATTCCATTTGCAAAACCTGGTCCTCTGGGCCAGTCGAAGATCCCGTGCAGCGGGGGTCAGAGTTATCTGGCTATGCCAATGCGGAAATAAGGTTTCAGGTGTCAGTGTTCAGGTGTCAGTACGAATAATAGACTTCGACGCCGCTGTGTGTTGCTGAAATTGCCCCCACTTGATTTT
>JAFDKD010000229.1 GCA_019307165.1 Deltaproteobacteria bacterium
AAAACGTCCTTTTCCGTCATTCCGGCGAAAGCCGGAATCCAGTGTTTTCAGAGAGTTATGACTGACCTGGACCCCGGCTTTCGCCGGGGTGACGACTTTTTACGAATGCATCAAGCTTAAGTTGATTTCAACGGAAGTCGCTATTTCACACGTCCGTATGCAACACGTGAACTGTCATCCCCGCGCAGGCGGGGATCCAGCCAAACGGGAATCTGGTTAAGAAAAGATCTTATCCAGGTCCTTTTTGACCTGCTCTTCATTGACATCCTCGGCAAGGGAGATTTCTCTTATCAAGAGGTTTCTCGCGGTATCCAGCATTTTGCGCTCGCCAAAGGACAGTTCTTTTTCGAGCTTCAGTATGAGGAGGTCGCGATAAACCTTTGCTACTTCAAAAACGGAGCCGGTCTTGATCTTTTCCATATACTCACGGTACCGCCGATTCCAGGTCTGATTATCGATCGTGACGTTCCGTTTCTTCAAAATGGAATAAAGTTTAGGCACATCCGTCCGGCCGATGATCTCTCGCAAACCCACGTTTTCCACGTTGCCTGTCGGGATCATGATGGTCATGTCGTTGTCCAGAATCCGCATGACGTAAAAATCCTGCTTGCAACCGGAAATTTCCTGGCTTTCGATTTTCTCGATAACGCCGACACCATGAGCGGGATAGACAGCCATATCACCTATATTAAACATCGATACCCCCTATATTTCAAATACCCGTATCCCTTTCTTTCCGGATGCCTGATAGGTCTCGGCAATTGATCGCATTCATTGCCCGCTCAATCCCTTGGGAAACGAGTAATTCACAGGCGCGCACCGCCGCCGGTATGACGCTCTCCACGCCGGCTCGCTCATCTTTGTAAAAAGAAGAGAGCACATATGCTTCGACGGCTTCACCATATCGGGGTCGTCCAATGCCGACCCTGACCCGGCAGAAATCCCGGATCCCAAGATGCCCAATAATGGAGCGAACGCCTTTGTGCCCGCCGGCCCCCCCGTTCTTGACCACTTTTATCCGTCCAAGAGGCAGGTCCAGATCGTCATGGACAACAACGATCCGCTCACTTTCGACGTCATAGTAATCCGCAAATGCCCGGACCGATCTGCCGCTATTATTCATATATGTCAGAGGGCGCACCAAAAGGATGTTCAGGTTGTCAACTCTGGTTCGTATGCTTTCCGATTGAAAGCGTCGGCCTGTCAGCCGGATGCATAATTCCCCGGCCCAGCTTTCCACGACTCTGAAGCCGATGTTATGCCTTGTTTCACTGTATCCCTTGCCGGGATTTCCGAGGCCAACAACCAAGTACACCTTTCGATACTCGCCTTCACGCCCCCTGATCCACCTTAATGAAAAAGCCGAACTCAAATTAAGCGGTGGATTTAGGACTCCTTTACTGCTTCTCCGGTTATGACTCCTCTGCGGTCTCCGCCTCGGTCTCCTTGGGCTTCTCCGCCTCTTCGCCCTCAACCTCTTCCTCGAGTTCCTCTTCCTCTTCGGGCTCGGCCGCAACCGTCGGGGCCGCCACCACTGCTACGGTCAGATGCGCCTCCTCCAACAATTCGATACCTTCGGGAATGTTCAGGTCCCGGATATGCACGGCGTCGCCGATATCCAGTTCGGAGACATCCAGTTCCAGAGTGTCCACCAGGGCCGAGGGAAGACAAGAGATGTTCAGTTCCCTTCGTACCTGCTGCAAAATGCCGCCGTTGGTTACGCCAACGGGGGTGTTCAGCAAACGGATAGGAATATCCACGGTGATCGCCTTGTCCATGGAGATCTCATAGAAGTCCGCGTGAATGTAGCTGTTTCGTACAGGATCCAGCTGCAGCTCCTTGAGTATCGCCTTTCGCGTTTCCATCCCTTTATCCGATGTCACCTGGAGATCCAGGATAATGTTTTCGCCCCGGTTTTCCTTGAAAAACAGATCCAGGTCGGCGCCATCCAGGGTCAACGAGATGGTGGCGCTGCCCGGGCCATAAAAGACGGCGGGTATCTGCATGTTGCTTCTCATTTTTCTGGCCGCCCCTTTTCCTGTTGTTTCCCTTACCCGGGCGGCAAGTATTGGTTCCGTCATTGATATCCTCCGGAGTTAATAAAATTTTTCACAAAGTACAAAACGGGTCACCGCAAAACGGATGCCCTTAAAATTAAACGAATAATGTGCTGACCGAGTGGGACTCGTGGACTCTCTTGATGGTTTCCCCAAGAAGTTCGGCAACCGAGAGAACGGTGATTTTTTTGCACTGCTTTGACTTGCCGTTGAGGGGAATGGTATTGGTGACCACCAGGCTGTCAATGGGTGAGGATTCGATTCTCTCTATGGCCGGCCCTGATAAAACCGGATGTGTACAGCACGCGTGTATTCCGGCGCATCCCCTTTGTTTGAGAGCCATGGCGGCCTGCGTCAGCGTGCCGGAGGTGTCCACCATGTCATCCAGGACGATGGCGGTCTTTCCTTCGACTTCTCCAATGATGTTCATGGCCTCGGCAATATTCGGGGCCTCCCGACGTTTGTCGATGATGGCGAGGTAAGTATCCAGCCGCTTGGCAAAAGCGCGGGCGCGTTCCACGCCGCCGGCATCCGGCGACACGATGACCAGGTCGTTCTGGAAATTGTCGCGGATATACTTGAGAAGTATGGGCGCGGCAAATATGTTGTCGACCGGAATGTTGAAATATCCCTGGATCTGTCCGGCATGGAGGTCGATGGAAACGACCCGATTTGCCCCGGCTACCGTAATCAGGTCCGCCACGAGTTTTGCGCTGATGGGGACGCGCGGCTTTACCTTCCGATCCTGGCGACCGTAGCCGTAGTAAGGGATCACCGCGGTAATCCGTTTGGCAGAGGCCCGTTTGAGCGCATCCACGATGATGAGAAGCTGCATCAGGTTGTCGTTGACCGGCGTGCAGGTGGACTGAAGAATAAATGTGTCCCGTCCCCTGATGTTCTGGCCGATCTCCACCTGGGTTTCACCGTCGCTGAATGTCTTTGCCGTGATTTTTCCCGGCTCGATTTCGAGGTAGTCGCATACCTCAAGGGTCAAATCGGGATTTGATGTGCCGCCAAAAAGCTTGATGTTGGGTTTTTCCAATATTCGCGCTTCCAAAAAATTTGGCTGGGGTGGGAGGATTCGAACCTCCGAATGCGGGCTCCAAAGGCCCGTGTCTTACCGCTTGACGACACCCCAGCTGCACTAAGGGATTCCTTCTGCAACAAACATATTCCCCAGACCACCGGGGGCGATTTCAGCCTCCGCCCGCAGAGCATGGGTCTTCGAATCAAAAATCCCAAAAACACTGGGGCCGCTTCCGGTCATCAGCGCCCCCATGGCTCCTGCGTCCAAAAGGGCGTTTTTGATCGTGTCGATGACGGGAAATCGGGAGGCGGTGACGATCTCAAGATCGTTTTCAAGGATCTCCGCCACCTTGATCGGGTGTTCCCCCAAAATTCTATTTATAGAGTTATTTTCGAGCGTTGTCAACTCCAATTTCAGGTTTTCATAGGCCCAGGCAGTGGACACGGCAATGGCAGGGGAGACGACGAGATACCAGAACTTCGGCCAGGCCTTCAGAGGTTCAAGTATTTCGCCGATGCCCCTTGCAATGCAGGGGCATTTCCGGAGGAAGAAGGGCACATCGGCCCCCAGACCCACGGCAAGATCTTCCAGGGCCGGTAAAGACAGTCTATCGTCCCACAAGCGATTGAGGGCCATCAGGGTAACGGCCGCATCGCTGCTGCCACCCCCGAGTCCCGCCGCCACGGGTATGGCTTTGGTCAGTTGAATGGAGACCCCGGCCGTTGCGCGGACCCGGGAAAAAAATGCCTCGGCCGCGCGATATACCAGGTTGTCCCTCGAGGCAGGCAGGGGCAGCCCGAGGCATTCCACCCGGATGTCGCGGGCAGGCGTCAGCCTGAGGCGGTCATAAAACCCCACCGGCGCCATGATGGTCTCCAGTTCATGGTATCCGTCAGGCCGGCGGCCGGTGATTTTCAGTCGAATATTCAGCTTGGCGGGTGCAAGAACCTCCAGGGATTCGGACATGCCCTCCTCCGGCATTATGCGAGACGTATTGTTCATATGCCTCTCGCAGATCCCGCGCCCTTTGCGGGGATTCGTTGCTCCTCGGCGCCTCATATGAAACTTCGTATGGTTCAAGGTTCAGGGTTCAGGGTGCGGGTTGCTTTGCACTCTCCCCCCTTTGGAAAGGGGGACTTGTACTCCCCTGCGGTCATTGCCGTTTTCATGCTCGTTGTCGTTGTCGTAATCGCCGTACGGCGCCCAACTCTCTCTGATGGCGTATTCAGGTGAAACCCGATAGACGTCAAGCTGCTCATGACCGGACTGCATGATCTCCTCGATTACGACAACGACCACGAGCACAAGCACCGCTTCGCTGAGCACGAGTACGCCGGAAATCGGCAAGATCTCCGACCCACACCCCCCCCAGTCGTCCCCGCATGAATTTGGCGGGGACCCAGCAAAATGGAGGTCTGGATTCCCGCCAGAACCATGCGGGAATGACGGGTGTATTGTATTCGCTGCCCTTTAGCTAAGCCGCGCGTGTCCTGTGCCCACCGCCATCTGTGACCTCTGTCTTCCGGCCTCCGCCCTCTGATCATTTTGGTTCTCTGGATTCCCGCCAAATTCATGCGGGAATGACAGGTTGGATTCCCGCCGTTCTCGTGCGGGGGCACCTTGTTTTACTGACACCTGAACACTGACACCTCTCGAAGATCCCGCCGTTGTTGGGTGGGGACACCTCGATGTTGATCAGGGATATTCCCAAAACCATCCGGTAAAAAAGCGGGAGGCGAATTTGACCTTGGATTCGGGTTATAGAGAAGCTCCTCAGGTCACTGACTGGCTTTCACGTACCGCCATCGAAGATCCGTCAGGATCGATTCCAGGAATTTTTTCTCCTCTTCGGCGAGATTTCCCTCGGTTTTCTCCTGGAGCATGGCGATCGTATCGATGGCGTGCTTGGCCAGAGGCAAATCCTTTTGCGTTTTTCCCGTTTGGGGGTCTGCGATGTCCCCGAAATGAAAAAGGGCGGTGGAAGAGAGGCTGAAAATCAAGGAATTGAAGTTCACCTCGGGCAGGGGGGGGCGCTGCGCTTTGGGCTGTTCTTCCGAGGGCGCTCCCTTTTCTTCCGAGGGCGCTCCCTTTTCCTCCGAGGGCGCTCCCTTTTCCTCCGGCGGCGCTCCCTTTTCCTCTGAGGGCGTTTCCCGTTCTTCGTCTTGCGGCGACGCATCCTTCAGGTCGCCATGTTCGTCGAACGACCTTTTGTCCTTGATCACGAAACCTTTTTCTTCTTCAGACATGACTTTACTCCCGTACAAAACAGTGGAAATCGCCTTGAACATACAGCCTAATGCAGGTTCAAGCGCATCACTTGGTATTCCGGTTCGATTCTTGTTTCCTGGATTCCCCTTCGGCCGTGAACTCAGGGCCGAACGGTCGCCCAAATTCATGCGGGAACAACGGGTTGTCGGACAGGCTCTTTAGGGGGATTTCCCAACGGTTCTAAATCCCCCCGGCCCTCTTTTTCAAAGGTGCTTCCGGGTTTTCAGCGGGTACCGGAGTACAGATTAACCTTTCGATTGAAATCGGCAACCACCGTTTCGTTAAGCGCGAGCGGTTTTTGATGCAATATTCACCCACTGAAAACCAGGAAGAGCCTTTTTTACAACGATCTACAGTTCGATTCGCCTTGCGGCATGCACACTCTCCAGCGACCGAAGTTCGTCGAGTGCATCATCCCCGACAATGACATCGGTGGTCAAAAGAATGACATTGCGTTTCCGGTCTTTTTCTGCCCGATGGCCCCCGGAGTGTCTTCGTTTTGAATAAGCAGGTTGTGGCCCTCCGGGATGGCCTCGAGGTAAAAATCATTGATTCGCAGGATTCGGGGCAGCTTCTTGCCGAATATGGTTCCTGAAACCACGTTTTCCCCCTCAAGGGTCTTGACCGTCAGTTTGACAAGGCTGGAAAAGTCCTCGGAGGTGCTGCTCTTGGACTCCACGACCTTTATTCCCCGGTCTTCAGCGATATGGGGGGCATTGACGAAATTCACATCGTCTTTCAGGATGGGTGTCAGAAGGCCTTTGAGCATGGCCGTGGTCAGGGGAGTGACGTCGTATTCGGTAACGGCGCCGGAATAGTCGATTTGGGCCTGCACGATCGCGCTCTCGGTAAGCTGGGCCTGAACGGCGCCCATTCGCTCCACCAGCGTGACAAAAGGCCTCAGGGTGGACATCAGTTCGGAGCTGAGGCTCGGCACGTTAACCGCGTTTTTCACGGAACCGTGGAGCAGATAGGCAACGATCTGTTCGGCCACATCCTTGGCCACGTTGTCCTGGGCCTCGGTGGTGGATGCCCCCAGGTGGGGCGTGCAGATGAAGTTGTTCAGAGTCATCAAGGGCGTTTCCGCGGGCGGTTCAACGGCGAAAACGTCCAGGGCCGCGCCGCCCAGGTGCCCCGACTGGAGCGCGTCGAAGAGGTCTTCCTCATTGACGATGCCTCCCCGGGCGCAGTTGATCAGCATGGCGCCGGGTTTCATCATGGCAAGGGTGTCTTTGTTGATCATGCCCGCCGTTTCATCCGTCTTGGGCGTATGAATGGTGATGTAATCGGCCCGGGCCAGGAGTTCTTCCAGGGTCACCGGCTCCAGATCCAGTCTCTCCACGGCCTGGGGCTTGATATAGGGATCGAAAACGATCACCTTCATCTTCATAGCCTTGGCACGCTCGGCCACGATGCGACCGATGTGACCCGCGCCGATGAGACCGAGGGTCTTGCTGAAGAGTTCCCGGCCTTTCAGTTTCTTTTTTTCCCATTTTCCCTCTTTGAGCGAGGCGGTCGCCTGGGGAATATTGCGGGAAAGGGCCATCATCATGGCCATGGCGTGTTCCGCCGTCGTGATGGTATTTCCTTCGGGCGTGTTCATCACCACGATCCCCCGCTTGCTGGCCGCGGGGATATCCACGTTGTCCAGTCCGATGCCCGCCCGGCCGATCACCTTGAGGGAGTCGGCCGCAGCGATGACGTCCGCCGTCAGCCGGGTGGCGCTCCGGATGGCGAGACCGTCATACTGCCCGATGATCTCTATCAATTCCTCCGGGGTCAGGCCCATATTCACATCCACATCGATCCCCGGGGTTTCCTGAAAAATCTTGATGCCTACATCAGAGAGTTGATCACTCACCAGAACTTTCATTTTCTTCACCTTTTCTGTATCGTTAGGGTTCAGGAGGCCGGCGGCGAAAGTCGCGACCGTACCAATCGAATGAAAAGTATTTATTATATCATAATTTGCTGAATTGTCAAATCGAAAGGTTTCCAGCGTTAGTGGACCACCGGCCTGAGCGGTAGGCGGTTTAATCAATCGGGAAACTTCACGAAAGCGACATCCGTTTTCATCAAGTTTCATATGAGCACCGCCTCGTGGCTGAAAAAACGCCAGGCTGATCGATAGGGTAACTTCAAGAAAAAGGCAATAGCCATAGACTCGGTTAAGTTCCGCCGGAAAGCGGCGGACAGGTCCCCCTTTGCAAAGGGGGATTTAGGGGGATTTGCCAACGGTATTAAATCCCCCCCGGCCCCCCT
>JAFDKD010000230.1 GCA_019307165.1 Deltaproteobacteria bacterium
GGGCGATGCGCGACTCGAACGCGCGACCTCTGGTTCCGGAGACCAACGCTCTATCCATCTGAGCTAATCGCCCGTAAGACATATCCCTACCAGACTTGCGAAATCAGGTCAAGCTTTGCTCGAACCTTCATCTCATTGAAAAGCGGAAATTTTATGCGGTGGGGAGGGAGAGAAGGCGTAATGCGGATCAAGGGAAGTCTAGAGACCAGAGAAGGAACAGAGGTCGGAGATCAGAGGACAGAGGTCGGATGACGGACGGAAGTCGGATGACGGACGGAAGTCTAGAGACGAGAGGCTAGAGTCTAGAGAAGGAACAGAGGTCGGAGATCAGAGGACAGAGGTCGGATGACGGAATTGGGAAGGCGGATCAAGGGAAGTCTAGTGAAGGAACAGAGGTCGGAGGTCGGAGATCGGAGGTCAGAGGTCGGATTTAGACTTTGGACTATCCACCAATAACAAAGAACCAGGCCTTAGTAACAAGGAACCAAGAACCAAGCACCACGAACCAAGAACCAAGCACGACGTACAAGGCACAGAGAACCGCCCCTACCTGTCTCGTGCCCAATCGGCGTCTTCTTATTACCTATCATTAGCCACATTAACGGTATAAATAAATATATAATACAGCCTTGGTTCATAATAAACTAAAAAATCTTGACAGTAGGCATAACCTGTGTTATCAGATAATCCGATGAGCTTGTAAAAGGTTCTCAATGACACCCGATGGAGTACCGCCATGAAAAACGACGAAGATATTCTGGATTTGGAAAATAAGAAAGAAGGCAGTTCAGTTCCCGACGACGACGACGTCATCGAACTCGTGAACGTCGTTGAAGTGGAGAGCGCGTCCGAAGTATCGACTTTGGAAGACGAGATAGGAAAATCGATATCTGCCTTGGAAGAACCGCTCGCTGAATATCAAGGAGACGAGAAGCGTTCGGCCCTTGATGATGCGCCCGAACCGGTCGATGAGATCGTTCTGGAATTCGAGTCGGAAACGGTCGAGGAATACACGGGCGAAGTAATGGACGTGGAAGAGAAATTGGTATTTGAGGAGGCGACGCCCCTGGACGATGCGATGCGTGAGCTACCCGAAGCCGAAGAGCAAATTGAATTGGAGGATCTTGACGAGGAACTCCGGTTCGACTTCTCGAAAGCGGAGGGTATCGGGGAGGACACGGAGGCCTTCGATATCGTGAAAGACGATGCCGAGGACACGGAGGATGCGCTCCTTTACGACGAGGACGGCAAGGTCATCGGCGAAATGCTGGCCGGCGACGAGCCGGACGATTTCGAGCGGGAGTTGGATACCATGCTCGAATCCCTCGACCTTACGGATGATTCCGACGATCTGGAACTGCTGGAGGCGGACCTGGGCGCCGCATCGGACATGGGACCATTTAAAGAGTCCGCGTATGACACCTTAGGCGCGGAGGGCCCGGATGCAGGGTTCCAAGCGTTGGGCGGCCTGGCGACGCCCATGGCGGCGGGTCTTGGGGCCAGCGCCCTTTCGGGTTTGCCCGGGGAATCCGACGAAATAGCCGGACAGGCCGCGCCTGCCGGTATTTCCGAGGCGCAGCTGGAGGCGATCATCGAACGAGTGGCCGAAAAAGTGGCGGAAAGGGTTGCCAGGGAAACCATTCCCCAGGTTGCGGAACGGGTGATCACCCAGGCTATCAATGCACTCAAGGAGAGCCTTGAGCGATAGTAAAGCTGGGTAGAGACTCCGTCCATCTTGCCGGTTCGACATATACCAGGGGGTTGTTATGGTACGCAACCCCCTGTTTTATTGGGAGATTTTTAACCATGAAAACGCAGTCACTGTCAAAAGGATATGAGCCCAAAGACGTGGAATTGAAGTGGTACCGGTTTTGGGAAGAGAACCAACTTTTTCGCGCAGAGGCCAGTTCCGAAGCCGATCCGTACTGCATCGTGATTCCCCCGCCGAATGTGACGGGGACCCTGCATATGGGCCACGCGCTCAACAATACGCTTCAGGACATTTTGTGCCGATACAAGCGGATGACGGGGGCCAATGTACTCTGGCAGCCCGGCACGGATCATGCCGGCATCGCCACCCAGAATGTGGTCGAGAGAGACCTGGCGTCCAAGGGTACGGACCGGCATGCGGTGGGGCGTGAAAAATTTATCGAACTGGTTTGGGAATGGCGGGAGAAGTACGGCGGGTTGATTCTCAACCAGCTCAAGCGCCTGGGTTGTTCGTGCGATTGGGATCGTGAGCGGTTTACCATGGACGAGGGTCTGTCGCGCGCCGTCAGGGAGGTGTTCGTGCGCCTCCACGAAGAGGGCCTGATCTACCGTGGGGACTACATTATCAATTGGTGTCCCCGGTGCCACACGGCCCTGGCCGATCTGGAAGTGGAGCACCATGACACGGACAGCTTTTTTTATCATATCCGGTATCCCTTTGAAGACGGGGAAGGGCATCTTGTGGTCGCCACCACGCGGCCGGAAACGCTGCTGGGAGATACGGCCGTGGCCGTCAATCCGGATGATGAGCGCTACCCCGGCATTGGCGGCAAGCGCGTCCTGCTTCCGGTGCTCAAAAAGCCGATCCCCGTGATACTGGACAAATACGTGGATGTGGCATTTGGAACAGGCGTTCTGAAGATTACACCGGCCCATGATCCCAATGACTTCGAGATCGGCAATGCCCATCAGCTGGAGCGGGTCAAGGTCATAGACGAAGACGGCAGGATGAACGACCTGGCGGGTCCCTATGCGGGGCTGGATCGATTCGAGTGTCGTGACAGGATACTGGAGGACCTGAAGGCCGACGGCCTGCTGGAAAAAATCGAGTCCTATCAGCACGCCGTAGGCCATTGCTACCGGTGCAAGACCATGATCGAACCCCTGCTGTCCAAGCAGTGGTTCGTCAAGGTGGGGCCGCTGGCCCGGGAGGCGGCCCAGGCGGTCAGGGAAGGCAAAACGCGCATCTATCCCGAGAACTGGGAAAACGTCTATTTCGACTGGATGGACAATATCAAGGACTGGTGCGTCTCGAGGCAGATCTGGTGGGGGCACCGGATTCCCGCATGGTACTGCCGGTCATGCGGCGAGGTCCTGGTGGCCCGGGAGGCGCCGGAGACCTGCGCAGGGTGCGGAGGCGCCGATCTGGAACAGGAAACCGATGTCCTTGACACCTGGTTCAGTTCCGCGCTCTGGCCTTTTTCCACCTTGGGGTGGCCCGACATTACCCCCGAGCTTGGGACGTTCTATCCCACGTCGGTCCTGGTGACCGGTTTCGACATCCTTTTCTTCTGGGTGGCGCGCATGATGATGATGGGCATTCATTTCATGGGCGACGTCCACTTCAAGCACGTCTACATCCACGCCCTGGTGAGGGACGCGGAAGGAAAGAAGATGAGCAAGTCCAAGGGAAACGTGATCGATCCGCTGGAGGTCATGGACCAGTTCGGGACCGATGCCTTCCGGTTCACCCTGGCCGCTCTGGCCGCCCAGGGCCGCGATATCAAGCTGTCCGAGGAACGCATTCTGGGGTACCGGCATTTTGTCAACAAGATCTGGAATGCCGCTCGCTTTGTGCTGATGAACGCCCCGTCGGGCGATGCGGCCGGGAATGCGGACCGCCCCACCGGAATGCACGACCGCTGGATCATGACCCGGCTCTCGGAAGTGAGCGACGGCGTGTCAAAGGCCATCGACGAATATCGGTTCAATGACGCGGCCTCCCTTTGCTATCAGTTCATATGGCACGAGTTCTGCGACTGGTATCTGGAGATGGCCAAGCTGAGTCTCTACGGCGAGGACGAGACGACAAAATCCTCAGCTGCCGCCACTGCCCTGGATGTATTTTCGGCCGCACTCAAGCTTGTGCACCCTTTCATGCCCTTTGTCACCGAGGAGATCTGGCACCGGCTGCCGGGGTCCCGGGGAAGCATCATGATTGCCCCATACCCCGCGGCCTCGGATTTTGCAAGGGACCGGGAGGCTGTGGATCAGATGACCCTTCTCATGGGGGTGGTCACGGGCATCCGTAACATCCGGGGGGAGATGGGTATTCCCCCTTCCAAGAAGGTCAACGTGGTTATTGATGCGGCCGGCGAGGAAGAAGCGTCGGTGTTGATCGAAAACCGGGGCCACATCCGGACCCTGGCCAAAACGGACGACGTGAGTATTGCCGTGGGCGCCCCCAAACCCGAGGCATCGGCGACCGCGGTTTTCGGCAACACACAGGTCCACGTGCGCCTCAAGGGACTGCTTGATTTCGGTGAGGAACGGAAACGGCTGAGAAAAGGGATTCAAAAGCTGGAAAAGGACCTGAACGCGGCCAACGGCAAGTTGGCCAACAAGGGGTTCCTCGAAAAGGCGCCGGAGGCGATCGTGGCGGAGGTCAGGGAAAAGGCCGAGACCTTGTCCGGGAAACTCGACAAATTGCGACACAACCTGAAACTGTTTGAGGATATAGATGCTTGACCATCCCATGAGAACAGCCATTCAAAGGGCCCTGTTCGAGGACCTGGGACCGGGTGATGTCACCACCGATGCCACGGTTAGCCCCGAGGCGGAGGGCGAGGCATCGCTTATCGCAAAAGAGGATCTGGTGCTTGCGGGGCTGCCTGTTTTTCATCAGGTGTTCCTGGAACTGGACGCGGACATCGGCTTTGAGGCGTTTTTCGAGGAAGGGCGGCCGGTTCCGGCGGGCGACCGTGTCTGCCTTTTGACCGGGCGGCTTTCAACCATCCTGAAGGGCGAGCGCACGGCCCTGAACTTTATCCAGCGGATGAGCGGCATCGCCACCCTGACCCGGCGGTATGTGGATAGGATATCGGCCACCGGCGGCCGTATCCTGGACACCCGAAAGACCGCGCCCGGGCTCAGGCTGTTTGACAAATATGCCGTTCGGATGGGCGGCGGGGTGAACCATCGGTTCGGGCTCTCGGACGGGGTGCTTATCAAGGACAATCATATTGCGGCCGCCGGTTCCATCGGCAAGGCAGTGGCATTGGCCCGCCGGGAATCCCCGCATACCCTGAAGGTGGAAACGGAAGTGGAAGACCTTGCCGGCGTTCAAGAGGCCCTGGATGCAGGGGCCGACATCATTCTACTGGACAACATGCCCGTTGCGCAAATCAGGGCGGCGGTAAAACTGGTAGACGGCAGGGCCATGCTGGAGGCCTCCGGCGGGGTCAACCTGGACACGGTAAAGGCCATCGCCGAAACCGGCGTGTATGCCGTTTCCGTGGGCGCCCTGACCCATTCCGCACGGGCGATGGATCTGAGCCTGGAAATCATTTCTGCCTGAAAGACCCGCGAAAAAGGTTGTCTCCCCGCTAAAAAGACGCGGGATGCAAGCACCGGCAAAATTCAAGAGATCAGTTCCATGCCGAAGCGCGGCAGGGTGAAGGCCGCCCGGTGCGTGTCGGGAGTATAGTATTTGAGCCCTTTGAGCTTTTCCACCCTTTCCGGTGAGATGTCTTTGACGGGATCGGGCCCCAGGGAGCAGAAAAAGAAACCGACGATGCCGCTGGGGTAGGTGGGGACCAGGGTATAGTAATAGCCCCATTTGGGATATACCGAGCGGACAAAGGAGTAGACGCCGCGGATGACATCCTGGTGGAAGTACATGGATTCGCACTGGGTTACGGCGATGCCGCCGTCCCTGAGGGCGGTCTTCATGTCCTCGTAGAATTTCCTCTGGAAAAGCACCTGGCCCGGGCCGACGGGATCGGTTGAATCCACGATGATCACATCGTAGCTTCGGGGGTGTTCCCGGACATACCGCGCGCCGTCCTCAAAAAGCACCCGCCCCCGCCCGTCATCAAAC
>JAFDKD010000954.1 GCA_019307165.1 Deltaproteobacteria bacterium
CGCGCACGACCATACAATCCGGCTATGTGCACAAGCCAAATTGCGCCTCTAAGGGCTAAACCAAACCTCCCAGGCCCCATTCGGACTTTAAGGCGGCTTCCATAACGGTCTTCAAACCAAGCGTTCAACCGGAGAGCGATGTCGTCTGTCTCCCATTTGGGCCCGTCGATCGGGAAAGAGGGATGGACAAGTCTGATGGGCTTCCCCAAAGCTTCTGAAAGCTTACCTAAAGCCTCTATCGGGCGGGAATGGATAGGAATCTTTTCGTCGATCAACTCCTTATCAATTTGCTCCATAAGGGAGTTGAAATCAATTTTGATTCTCTCTGGTTTCATTTTTTTGGCTTCTTAGCATCTTTACAGCAGCAGTGGCTCGACTTTGGAAAAAATCATGAATGGACTCAGTTGCCCGAACAAGTATTTCGGATGCAGTTCCAAAATAGTGGTCCACACTTTCCATTGAAATATTTTTGTAAAAAATGAGTTTCGGTGTTCCATTGTCTATGTTTAAATGTCTAGATAATAACGCCCTAAAATCACTATGAGAATCTCCACATAGTCTATTATAAATTGTTTTGTAATGACAAACTCGTACTCAACAAAATATCGGTAATTGGGATCTTTGCAAAGATTATGGAAATCGACGTATGCTTCGAGCAAAGATCTTAAAAGTATTGGTATTCCTGTTACAAGTTTCTTGTCCGCTAAAACTACAATACTCGCGATGAGTTCCAAAATAGACCCATATATCGAAATGATAAGAACATGCCTCGTATCATGATTGTTGAAAATAAGCTTTTCAGAAAGATCAAGGCATTGATCATGCGCTTTTTTGAGAAAATCGAGGTCTTTTGTCGTCATGCTATCAATATACCCCAACCAGTCTCGTAATTCCAACAAGGCTTTAAAGCCAAGCCCCTCATTTGGTCAACGTTTGGTCAACACTTGCCGATAAATAACCCTCCATTTCACCCGTTATCACCCGGTTGACTTTCTGTCCCAAATCCAAGATAACAAATTGAATCGATTGAGGTTTCGGCTTTCCTGCATGTTCACCGTATATCACTCATTTTCCCCCTTGAGTATCTTGAGGGGGTAGTGCCCGACGGGCGTGCGGGTTCAAGTCCCGCCTTCGGCACCATTGAAGGAATTTTTTAACGGTCTCGGTAAGTTACCGAGGCCGTTTCTCGTCATATGTGGTCAAACAAAGAGGGTGAAAACCAAGAAAATCAGTATAGCCTGAATAATTCTATGCTTGGCAGGCCTTTTGTGTAATGACATAATTAAAATTTAAATATTCAATGCCTGTTCAAAAGGCAACCAAGGGAAGGAAACATTCTTATGACCGATTGGAAATCGATCACCCGAGAGATGGAAATGTTGCTTAGGCTGCGTACCTATCCTGTGGCCTACAAACGATTGGACGACGCTGCCGAACTGGATGCCATACCCAAGGTCCGGCGGCTGAACCGGTTCAAGCTTTTTTGTCAACTGCCGGGCTTAGTCCGCAACCGGGGCTGGACCGTGGGCGTGACCGTGGAGGAAGGCATGAGCCCGCGTTGCTCGCGTATTCACGGCCTGGCCAGATCCACTGAGGAATCAAAGGCCCAGGAGTCGGCCCAACTTTCCACCACCTGGTTTGCCTCGCCCGAGGAAGCCATGCGGCAGCAGGCCGACTACCCCCGCGTTCCGCCGGGGGAGGCCATCGTCCTGGCCCCGCTGGCCGCGGGCAAATTCGAGCCCGACGTGGTGCTGATCTATGGCAATCCGGCCCAGTTGATGATGCTCCTGTGCGGCCTGCAAAAAATCAAGTACGAACGCTTCGAGTTCTTCTTCATCGGCGAAGGCGCCTGCGCCGACTCGCTGGCCCAGTGCTACACCACCGGCCGGCCGTCGCTGGCTATTCCCTGTTTCGGCGAACGACGTTTCGGCGAAGTCCTGGACGACGAGATGGTCCTGGCCCTGCCGCCGTCTCTGGTGGAAACCGCCCTGGAAGGATCGCGCCGGCTTTCCAAGGTCGGGTTGCGCCTGCCCATCCCCTTTCACGGGGCCGAGTTCGATCCCGAACCGGCGTTGGCCCTGGCCTACCCGCCCGAGCCACAGCACGGCAAACCCTGAACGGGGATGATTTCCTCTGATTTCCTATTTAGACTCGACATTTATCAGGTCTTCAAAGACCTGAGATTGGCAACGTAAATCTGAAATTGCAATGTGATTTCGGGTAGTTGGAGGTGTGTCACGAAAAACCACAGGTCAAATCGTATCAGACCCACATACAACATGTGGTACTCAAGACCAAATTGACACCAGACCACGCCTCGCATATACTCCACCGCATTACGAGTTAGAAAGAAACCTACCCCACCTTTTCAAAATTGACCCACCCTTAGATCTGGAGGGCAGCTGGATGGAATGCCCCAATTGCCAGGCTGTTATCAGCGAGCTTGCCATGTTCTGGGGGAAATGCGGGAATATACAAGTCACTACGCTGAAGGGGAGGATATTCCATGTACAGAAATCTGTTTTCTAAAATTAACATAGAGGGCCTAGCCTTGAAAAACCGTCTTACCATGACACCTCTTTACCTCGGTTATGCCGGTGAAGGCGGTACGGTTAGCGATATGCTGCTGGAGCATTACCGGCTGATGGCCGGTAGCGGCGTGGCCATGGTGGTAGTTGAAAATGCAACAGTGGATCATCCCGCCGGAAGCGGTTCCAACCGGACCCTGCGGGCTGACACTGACGACAACCTTGACGGATTGAAGCAGCTTGCCTCAACCATCAAACAAGAGGGCGCGCTGGCCTGTCTGCAGATTAACCACGCCGGGCGCTTTGCCCACGCAACTCAAGAGCCGCTGGCACCATCTGCGGTTGAAACCTTCGGCCGCATGCCCAGGGCATTGGAAAATGCAGAGATCGAATCTATTATCGACCAATATGCCGACGCCGCTGCTAGGGCAAAAAGTGCAGGATTCGATATGGTGGAACTGCATGGCGGCACCGGCTATCTATTGGCTCAATTTCTCTCTCCGCGGGCCAATAAACGCAACGACAAATACGGGGGCAGCCTTGAAAATCGCGGGCGATTTGCCATGGAGGTGCTGTCGCGGGTCAAAGAGGCGGTAGATCCCTTTCCGGTTGGATATCGGTTTCTGGCCGATGAATGGCTTCCTGACGGCTTGCAGCTGGAAGAGTCGATTCAGTTCGCCAATAGCCTGGCTCAAGCCGGCATTGCCTACATCTCCGTTATGGGCGGCACATATGAATCCTTCTTCCTGCCTGAAATTGTGGAAAAATCAAAACAGGAAGGCTACATGCTCGATCTGGCCGCAGCGGTTCGTGCAAAGGTAAGCGTGCCGGTCATTGCCGCCGGCCGTCTGGCTACCGGGGCGCTTGCAGACCAGGCCATCGCGGAGGGGAAGACCGACCTAATCGGTCTGGCACGAGTACTTTGGGCTGATCCGCAATGGCCGAAAAAGATTTATGACGGGCGGGATGCCGACATTATCCACTGCAACCCGGACTGCGGCGATGCCTGCACCCAGATGGTCATGAAAGGCGGACCTGCATTTTGCGTGGCCTGGCCCTCTGATAAGATGAAGAAATGGAAGGCAAAATTTGTTTGAAAGTAGTTTTGAAATCCGTATAGCGCGATGGCAGTTTTGTAGCCTTCTTAAAAATGCTCACCTGAATTGAATTTGAGATTGGTTTACGGAAATATATTATGGACCTTAAAACCGAACCTGTCACTTCAGCGGACGCGAAAAGCCTCGCCGCTGATTCTAACGTTGCAGATATCTCAAACCAGGCGTTGGGTGTGTTGCTGCTGCGCTTATAACATCTATTCTGCTATTCCGCAGTGATTTCAAGCGCCTGAGGTACTGGCACGCAGGCAAAGGTTTTGACAGGGCTGGGATTCGTGAGGTATTCTCAATTAATCATAAGTCGACAAGATTTTATGATATATACAGAAACTGGTAGGTAATCACCACCTGATCGGCAATCCGCTGGACCACAACATATTGATTTACATAGGATTAGGATTCATTCCAGATACTGGAACGCAGGCACAGGTTTTAAAAAGCCTGATTTTTGTGTGATACTATTCTCATATCACCGGTTTGGG
>JAFDKD010000231.1 GCA_019307165.1 Deltaproteobacteria bacterium
TGGCACCCGGTTGTCGAAAATAACTTCGCGTTTTCCCTGGTCAATCCTCCATGTATTTAACGCCCCATTGCCTCGTAGTGTTCCCGTGCGTGATACGAACTTCTGACAAAGGGTCCGCCGGCTGCTTCGGAAACGCCCATGTCCAGGGCCTCTTTCCGCCACGCGTCGAACGCCTCGGGCGGGACGAAACGTGAGACCTCCAGGTGATCTCTTGACGGCTGCAGGTACTGGCCAAGGGTGAGCATTGCACAGCCCGCCCGGCGGAGGTCGTTCAGGGCTTCCCGTACTTCTTCGGCGGTTTCGCCAAGGCCGAGCATAAGCCCCGATTTGGTCGGGATGCCGGGCGCATGGGACTGAGATCGTCTCAGGAGTTCGAGGGAACGCCCATAGTCGGCCTCGGGGCGGACCCGGGGATACAGCCGGGCGACGGTTTCAAGATTGTGGTTGAGCACATCGGGCGAGGTGTCAAGGACCGTTCCCAGGGCATGGGCATCGCCCTGGAAATCCGGGATAAGCACCTCTACACATATGCCCGGATTCCTTTTGCGGGTCGTTTCGATAGTTCGGGCAAAGTGGGCGGCGCCCCCGTCCGGGAGGTCGTCCCTGGTCACCGATGTGATGACCACGTAACGGAGCCCCAATGCCTTGACCGCGTCGGCCACCCGCTCGGCTTCAGCAGGATCGGGCGGGCCCTTGGGGCCCTGTTCCACCGCGCAGAATCGACAATTCCGGGTACACGCCGGGCCCATGATGAGAAAGGTAGCCGTCTTGCGGGCGTAGCACTCCCAGATGTTGGGGCACCTGGCCTCCTGGCAGACGCTGTGAAGGCCCTGTTTTTCCAGAAGCGTTCTGACCGCTTCATAGTCTCCGCCCACCGGGAGGCGCCGTTTGAGCCAGGCCGGTTTAGCGAGGCGGGTTTTCGGGTTTGATTTCGTCTTTTCCATAAATTGAAAATCTAGGGCCTGTCGTTAAATCACTGCCGAAGGCTTATTTTCTCTCGCCAAGGCGCAAAGATCGCAAAGAAAGAGAAAAGATATTTTTGACAGGATAACAGGATGAACAGGATTCAAAAATTAAAAAATTGGCGTTCTTGGCGATCTTGGCGAGAGAAACGCAATCACCCGTTGGCGCGCAATGCATATCCAGTATCCAGCATCTTGTATCCAGTATCCAAGATTGCGTATCGCGGCTGAAGCCGCTCCTACAATAACGTTCCTGCGCAATCCCACGCCCCTGTAGGAGCGGTTTTAACCGCGACACCTGTCGGGCGCTATTCCTCGAAGGGTGCCGACAATCGCTCCATTTCCGCTCTCGATGTCATGGCAAGTTCAATCCCGAACACCTGTTCCAGGTGATGTTTGATTGATGCCCGGACCTTGTTGCCGTCAACGGACCCCTTGGTTTCCTTTGCCAGGGACGTCATGCGAACCCCTTGCAGGCCGCAGGGGTTGATCCAATCAAAGGGCGTCAGGTCCACATCCACGTTCAGGGCCAGGCCATGGAAGGTGACGCCCCGGCGGACGGCGATGCCGATACTTCCCAGCTTCCTGTCGCCCACCCACACGCCGCGGTTGATGTCGTTCCTTTCCGCATTTATTTCCCAGTCGCCGGCGGCGCGGATCATCACCTCTTCCATGCTGCCAACGAATTCCGTTACCCCGAGCCCCAACCGCTCCAGATGGACAATGAGGTAGACGATCAGCTGACCGGGACCGTGATAGGTGACATTCCCGCCCCGTTCCGCCTGGATGACGGATATGCCCCTCTCCCGAAGGGCGTCCGGGGGAACCGTCAGATTGTCCATTCCGCCCCGGCGGCCCAGCGTGAACACGGGGGGATGTTCCAGGACCAGGGCGACATCCCGATCGACAAGGCCCGCGTGCCGCGCGGCCGCCAGATCGCGCTGCAGGCGATGGGCCTCGGCGTAATCGATGCAGGCCAGGTCCACACAGAACCATTTATGGATTGAAGATTTAAAATTGAACATTGAAGACTGAAAATTTAAAATTTAGAATTTAGAAATTAGAATTTAAAAAAATGTTGACAAACTAAATTCAGTTGACATTGTTTTCCTGATATCTCATATGAAATTCCATGTAATTTTGACAACCCGTCCGTGCTCGTTCTCAGCGAAGCGGTGCTCGTAATCGCGGGGTTGTAGGGCGGCATTTTATATGCCGCCGCTGATCGATTGCCCTCTACTGGCCTTATTTGGTGGGATGTAAAATCCCACCCTACGGCGATTTGTGTGCGCAATTGATTGAAATCGATTACGATTACGACCACGATCACGAATGTTGCCGTTTTCATGAAGTTTCGCACCTGATTAGACTTGTCGGAGCGCAGCGGAGATCCCGCCGTTGTTGGGCGAGGCCGCGGCGTAGCAGCGAAGCCGGGTCCGCCCTTCCGTCCCTTCGACATTCCTTGTTCGATATTCGTTATTCGATATTCTCCCTATTCCGCCCTCAGCCCTCAGCCACGGCGAAGCTGCCCTTTAGCGAAGCCGGGTTATCCTGTTAAATTTTTTTTGTCTTTCTTTGCGGTCTTTGCGTCCTTTGCGAGAGAATGCGGCGGTTTCATCCAGGCGGCGCATTTTGGGTTTGGCGGGCGCCTTTCGCAGCAGTTCGGGTTCGGTTTCCGCCTCCCGGACAATGGCGCGCACCGCATCGATAAACTGATCCAGGTTTTCGACGGACTCCGTCTCGGTGGGTTCGATCATCATGGCGCCGTTGACTACCAGCGGGAAATAGATGGTCGGCGGATGAAACCCGTAGTCCATCAACCGCTTGGCCATGTCCAGGGTGCTTATCTTCATTTCCATCTGCCGCTTGTCCGAAAAAACGCATTCATGCATGCAGGGGCGGTCGTAGGGAAGGTGCAGCACGTCCTTCAGCTTTTCCTTGATATAATTGGCATTCAGGACCGCCAGCTGACTGGCGCGTTTCAGGTTTTCGGGGCCCATGGACAGGATGTAGCTGTACGCCCTGACCATGATCCCGAAATTCCCGTAAAAGGCGTGCAGCCTGCCGATGCTGTCGGGAAAATCGTCGGACAAGGCCAGACGGTCTTCCTGCCTGACGATCCTCGGCACGGGCAGGAAAGGTTCGAGTCGGCGTTTGACGCAGATCGGGCCGGACCCGGGACCGCCTCCGCCGTGGGGGGTGGAAAAGGTCTTGTGGAGGTTCAGGTGAAGGATGTCGATGCCGATGTCCCCCATCCTCACGATCCCCATGACCGCGTTCATGTTGGCCCCGTCCCCATAGACGAGCCCGCCCTTGTCATGGACCAGTTCGGCGATGGCCCTGATGTCTTCTTCAAAAAGGCCCAGGGTGTTGGGGTTGGTGATCATGATGCCGGCGGTTTCCTCGTCCATGACCGCCGCAACGGTTTCCGCGGAAAGAATCCCTCGTTCACTGGACTGGACAGGCACGGGCCGATACCCGCATAGGGCCACGCTGGCCGGGTTGGTGCCGTGGGCCGTATCCGGCACGATGATCTTGGCGCGGGGCGCCCCGCCGCGGCTCTCATGATAGGCGTGGATCAGCAACATGCCCGCCAACTCCCCCTGGGCCCCGGCCGCGGGCTGTAGCGATACCGCGTCCATTCCGGTCAGTTCCGCCAGGTGGCCTTCCAGTTCGCTCATGAGTTCGAGCCCGCCCTGGATAAGATCTTCCGGGAGGAGGGGATGGGCCGCGGCAAAACCGGGCAGTGCGGCGGCCTTTTCGTTGATTTTGGGGTTGTACTTCATGGTACAGGAGCCCAGGGGATACATGCCCGTGTCCACCCCGAAGTTCCATGTGGAAAGCCGCGTGTAGTGGCGAACCACATCCACTTCGCTCAGGTCCGGGAAATCGGGGGCCTCCCCTACGTGGGCTTCGTCCAGGGGGGCGCGGGGAACATCTCCGGAAGGCAGGGAAAAGGCGCTCCTGCCTTTTTTCCCCTTTTCCCACAGCAGGGGTTCGTTCAATATGAGGCCGGTTGCAGCTGAGGGGGTTTTCATGATGACGCCTCCCTTACCAGGGCATCCATGTCCGCCCTGGTCTTGGTTTCGGTGGCGCAGAGGAGCCAACACCTCTCCAGGTCGGGATAATACCTCCCCAGGGGGAGTCCGGCGATAATCTTTTTCTCTTTGAGCCGCGCGTATGTTTTGTCAAACCCTTTGGGAAATTTCACGACGAACTCGTTGAAAGTGGGACCGGTAAAGGGGATTTCGAAACCGGCCTTGTTCAGTTCGCCTTTCAGGTATTCCGCCTTGTCCCGGTTGAGGCGGGCCAACTCCCGAATCCCGCCGGACCCCAGGGAGGCCATCACCATGGCCGACCCGAGGGCGCACAGGCTGTTGTTGGTGCAGATGTTGGATGTGGCCTTCTCCCTTCGGATGTGCTGCTCTCGGGTGGCGAGGGTCAGCACGAATCCATCACGGCCGTCCAGGTCGGTCGTCCTCCCCACCAGCCGCCCGGGCATGCTGCGCACATGTTTCATTCTGCCGGCGAACATCCCGAGCGCGGGCCCGCCCAGGGACTGAGGGATGCCCAGGCTTTGGCCTTCGCCGCAGGCGATGTCCGCACCCTGGCTGCCGGGATTTTTCAGGAGCCCGTAGGCGAGGGGTTCGGTAAAGGCGGCAACGAATAGGGCGCCGCCGTCATGGGCCGCGGACCCGGCGCCATGGAGGTCTTCAATCCGGCCCAGAAAGTTGGGAGACTGCATGGCCACGGCGGCCAGGTCGTCCGCCCCTTTCAGCGCGTCCGGATCGGTGACGCCGTCATCGCCTCGGGGGAGTTCAACGATCTCGCATTCCGTGGGGGCCAGGTAGGTGCGGACCACCTGTCGGAAATGCGGGTGAACGAGGCTGGATACGGCAACCTTTCGGCGCCTCGTGATCCGAACGGCCATGAGCAGGGCCTCGGCCAATGCTGAAGCCCCGTCGTAGAGGGACGCATTGGCCACCTCCATGCCCAACAGCCGTGCCGTCAGGGTTTGATACTCGTAAATCGCCTGGAGCGTCCCCTGGCTGATCTCGGGCTGATACGGGGTGTATGCCGTGACGAACTCGGAGCGTCCCAGCAGGTAGGGCACGATGGCGGGGATGCGGTGCTCGTAACTGCCCGCTCCCAGAAAAACCTTGAATTCAGGGGGAGCGGCCATGCGGGCGGCCATCTCCTCCAAACGTTCGCCGAGGTCCCACTCCGTTAGCGGTCCGGGGAGGTCGAGGGCGCCGTCATGGCGGCATGCCTCCGGGATCATGGAGAAGAGGTCGTCCAGGCTCCCCGCCCCCACCGCCTTCAGCATGCCGGCGACATCTTCGCCGGTATGGGGGAGATAGCGCATCTATTCCATTCCTTTCAACATGTCCAGGTATGCGTCTTTGCCCATCATGCCTTCGAGTTCGGAGGGATCTGCGGGCTCGATTTCGACCATCCATCCGTTTTCGTACGGGCTCCGGTTCACCAGGTCGGGCGAATCTTCCAGTTGCGTATTCACGGAGACGACCTTGCCGCCCACCGGCAAAAATACCTCGGCAACGGCCTTTACCGACTCAATGGTGCCGAACTCCTCCCCCCGGCGCAGCGCATCGCCCACCTGCGGCAATTCTACGAAGACGATGTCTCCCAGCTGGTCCTGGGCATAGTCGTCGATTCCTACCCGGACCGTGCCGTCGGCGGGCCTGGCCCATTCGTGGCTTTTTGCGTAACGGATATCCTCGGGCAGGTCCAATTCTTCAATCTCTTTCATGGTTTTTCCTCCGTTCGCTGTCAGTTGTCCGTCGTTAAAGGGCGTTATCTATTAACCGATAACCCAATTCCAAAATCCGCCTTCCCCATTCCGAAATCCACCCTGTGCCTAAAGAATATACGGCACTTTCAAATTGTACCCCTTATACACCACAAACGTTTCCACCGACCGGACATCCTCCAGGCGGGCCACCTGGTCAGTATAAAACTCCAGCAGACCGAAGTCATCATTCAAAAACACCGTCAGGATCAGGTCGTACCGCCCCGTGACCACGCTCACGGATACCACCCCTTTGAGACTGCTGAACTCCTCCCCCTTTTTGACCAGGTTCATGGTTTGAAGCTTGACGCCCACGATCACCAGGCGGTGCCTCGGCAGGGCCTCCGGGTCCACGTGCCCGGCAATTTCCAGAACGCCCTCTTCCATCAGCCTGCCCACCCGCGCCCTGACGGTGTTTTCGGACACGGACAGGGCGTCCGCGATCTTTTTGAAGGGTTTTCTGCCCTCCTTCAAGTGTTTGATGATGCCGATGTTGATGTCATCCATTCGCATGGGATGGAATATATTCGATTTTGAAGATTTTGTCAATATGATAAATAAAAATTAATGATATGCTCAAAAAAATACATTTGAAATGTTGATTTCTTAATATTCTCATGGTAAAAGAAGGGGCGTGAATGGTGGTGAACCTTTTGGGAGGTAACGCGAAATGACCGTAAGGATTTGTGTTGTCGGGGCGGGTCCCGGCGGATACGCGGCCGCGGTACGCGCGGCCCAGATGGGAGCCGACGTGACCCTGGTGGACCGCGACGGTGTCGGGGGAACGTGTCTCAACCGGGGATGCGTACCGACAAAGGTGATGAAGCACACCGCGGAGGTCCTGGACAAAATCGGCCGGAGCGGCACGCTGGGCATTCGAATGGACGGCCGGGCAGAGGTTTCCATGGTCGATGTCCTGGCGAGGAAAGCGCGCGTGATTCAGGACCAGGCCCGGGGTATCCACAATCTGCTTCGCAGCAACAAGGTGCAATATGTAGCGGGAAGCGCCTCCCTGGAGGGCGCCGACCGCGTCCGCGTGACGCCTCCGGAGGGCGGTGTCCATGAAGTTCCGGCCGACCGGATCATCCTGGCGCCCGGCTCCGCGCCCACACCCCTGGCATCGTTACCCTTTGACGGGGAGTCGGTCATATCGAGCAACGATGCACTCGAACTTCAAGAAATCCCCGAAACCCTGCTGATCGTCGGCGCCGGGGTGATCGGCTGCGAATTCGCATTCATTTTTTCGGCGCTTGGCACGCGGGTCATTCTGGCGGAGGCCCTGCCGCGGGTCCTGTGTCTTCCATCGGTCGAAGCGGACTGCTCCAAGGTCCTTCAGCGCGAGATGAAAAAGCGCAAAATACAGGTCATGCTCAATCGGACCGTCTCGACGATCGACAGGCAGGGGAAACGCTGTGTGGTCAGTGTGGGTCCGGCGGTGTTGCCTGAAGAAAACGGAGCGGGCGGGGAACGGACCGAAACCGTAACCGTGGACAAGGTCTTGGTGTGTATCGGACGCAGGGCCGAACCGGATGACCTGTCCGTTGAAAAGGCCGGCGTGAAAACCGACGGCCACGGTTGGATTCGGGTGGACGCGGGCATGGCCACAGACGCGCCGGGTGTTTACGCCATCGGCGATATCCTCGGTCCTTCAAAGCCCATGCTCGCGCACGTGGCATCGGCGGAAGCAGCGGTTGCGGCCGAAAACGCCATGGGAGGGGACCGCAGGATGGATTACGCCGTGGTCCCCAATGCCATTTTTACCACCCCAGAGATCGCGTGCGTGGGGCTCACCGAGGCCCTGGCCGTTGAACAGGGGTATGTTGTCAAGGCCGCAAAAGTCCTGTTTCGCAGCATTGCCAAGGCGCACATCCTGGATGAGATCGCAGGGGAGGCCAAAATCGTATGCGATGCCTCAGACGGGAGGATTCTGGGGGTGCACATGATCGGTCCCCACGCCACCGATCTCATCGGGGAAGGGGCACTGGCGGTACGCATGGGCTGCACCCTGAGCGATCTGGCCGACACCATACACGCGCATCCGACGCTGGGGGAGATCTACCCGGAGGTGGCGTATAAGGCGTTGGGACGGTCCTTACATGGGTGAGGAAAAAGGTTGCAGGTAAAAGAATTACCACAGAGCGCACAGAGGACACAGAGAAAATATTAAATATTATATTGAGAAATCTTTGATCTATTGTTTTCCACGCGATACCGGCCTTATTCGTTCGGGTCATCGTCATCGATTTCGGTCTTATGCCCCTGTAAGAGCGACTTTAGCCGTGATATGCAATACTGGATGCAAGATGCTGGATACGGGATAGATGTTGTGCGCTACGGGGTGATTGGGTTTCTCTCGCCAAGATCGCCAAGGTCGCCAAGAAAAGATACCGGAGATTGATCATCTCGCAAATACTCAACATTCATCACAGCGCAAACAAAATT
>JAFDKD010000014.1 GCA_019307165.1 Deltaproteobacteria bacterium
GCGCTGGTTTTATCGATCATCACAGGTCCTTCGATCACACAGGGGGTCAGCGGTTCAGCCTGCTCTGCGTTATGCTTTTCAAGCAGGGCCTGCAGTTCAGCAACCTTGTCCGGATGCTGCGCCGCCAGATTTGTCTGCTCAGTCGGATCTTCGGTGAGATGGTACAGCCAAACTTTGTCAGGCCTGTCAGAGACCATCATTTTCCATCCCTCGGCGAGTACCCCCTGATAGTACCCCTGGCGCCAGAACAGGACATCATGGGGCTCACCCTTCAAATCACCGACGATATATGGCATCAGGTTGACCCCATCGATTTTCCGGTCAACCGGTATGTGAGCATCCGCCACAGCCGCTGCCGTAGAGAAGATATCGATGTGACTGACCGGTTTGTCGTAGCGTAGTCCTTTCGGTATCCGGCCGGGCCATCTGGTAAAAAAGGGGACGTGGGTGCCGCCTTCAAAGAGGGTGAGTTTCCAACCCCGATAGGGTTTATTGATATTCGGCAGGCCGAGATAACCCGCACCACCATTATCACTGGTAAAAATCACCAGGGTGTTCTCATCGATGCCGTATTCCTTCAGGGCTGCCATGACCCGGCCCACGCTCCTGTCCACGGCGCGAATCATGGCGGCATAGACTCTCAGGCGATGGTCCTTGATGTAAGACAGGGCATCGTAGTCCTCTTTTTTTGCCTGCAGCGGATTATGAATTCCCCAATGCGCCAAATAAAGAAAGAAGGGCCTGTGTTTGTTGGCCTCGATCACCTTGACGGCTTCGTCCGTATAGTAATCGGTGGTGTAGCCTTTGGGCTCGAAGGGTTTGCTGCCGTTAAAACTGACAGCATACCGTCCGACGGCCCAGATCATTTTGTCGATCGGGTCGAAATCCTGTCTGGAATTAACGACCCGGGGGGAATCTTCCGGAAGATAAAGCGTTCCTGACATCGTTAAACTGTCATCAAACCCCTGGTCTTCAGCGCGCATATTGTTGCTCGATCCCAAATGCCATTTGCCGATGTGAGCCGTATAATAACCGGCCTGTTTCAACATTTCCGCAATGGTGATTTCAGAAGGCGGCATACCCAGGTCCCCGATGGACTTCATCTGGCCAACGAGGTCGTGATGAATGATTATATTGTGGGGGTTGGGATTTCCGCGACTCATCCAATCCATGATTTTGGGACCAATCTTGAATATGGGGGTATATTCAAATCCGAAGCGGGTGGAGTACCTTCCTGTCATAATGGAGGCTCTTGAGGGCGCACACATGGCATTGGCTGCATAACCGTTTGTGAAGACAACCCCGCCATCCGCCAAGGAATCGATATTGGGTGTTTGCAGTGTTCCGTCGGCCGCGCCGCCGTTATAGAAGGAGACATCGTTGAAACCCATATCATCCGTCAGGATAAAGATGATATTCGGGGGCCGCTCATTGGGCGGCAAATCCGGCGTGTCAGGGCCACGGCTCCACACTACCGGGCGGTTGGGTTCAACCGGGTTACGGATGGCGTTGATAACCGGAAAAACTCTCATGAGAATGGCCAGCTGGTTTAAATAGACGACGTACCCCAACACACCGATGATAATCAGGCCCACTAAAATCTTTTTTTTCAGATTCATTTTGTGGTTCCCTGTTTCGGTTCAAGTTTGAATTCCATCCCGTCTTCTCCAACCTCAACATCGCCGTCATAAGCGTCGCTGACCCCTTCCAGATACCGTCTTTTCAGCATGAAATTGGTAAGAGGCGGTACGATGTGATAAAAAACCAATTTTTTAACCGCCGCTTCTTGGGCGATCTGAGCAGCCTGGACCGGGGTCAAATGATAATCTGGTATGTCGATCATAATTTTTGCCACGGTGGGCTGGTTGTTTTCCGAAGCGACCCTGCCTGCCAGATTGATTGTTTTGGCATCCAGAGCGTCACAAATAAAGAGATCTGCATTGTCAGCATGTTTGGCCAGGGTGTTGGTGGATTAGCCGGAAAATGATTGACTTGAAAGGCATAAGCCTTGAGACCGTTTCTGTCAAAAAACAGTTGTGCCTGCTCGGGATTCAAGATGGTGATGATTTTGCTGACAGGCTTGGCACCCTCAGTCGGCGCTACGTCTTCACCATGGTGGGCGGTCCGGTATTGGGAATCCAGTTCATAGGCTAAAGCATACCCTTTGACAACCTTTTCCACCCCTTTAGGACCAAACACTTCCAGCCTTTTTCCCCGATTTCCTTGGACCCAGGAAAACATGTTTACTTCTCCCAGATCAGCAATGTGGTCAGAATGAAAGTGGGTCAGAAACACAGCGCTCAACCCGCCCAAGGGCAGATTTTGCAGCAGTGCGTTCCGGGCCGTGCCGGGGCCTGTGTCTACCAAAATGAATTCTCCACCTGCGATCACAGCAGTACTGACCGAAACCCGCTCAGTATTGGGAAAAGGGCCTCCCGATCCAACCAGAACCACATGCAAATTGCCGTCTGTCAGCATATCAGCCCGGCTTTGACTCAGTTGTTTCTTGAGACCCGTTTCAAGCATTCTTTCACAGGAAATCAGAGCTAAAACCATGACCAACAACATGAATAGAAAAATCCCTTTCTTCATTTTGCCAAGCCTTTTTTATAATTGCCAAAGGGAATAGAAAAACGCCTACTGCTGACACAATCCGAAATTTTCCGGAATCACAACTTGAAACCGCAAAACAGATATTTGTCAAGTACCGATAATTGAGAAATATCACGGGAATGGACTTTTTGGAAACCTGCGCCTGCGTGCCAGTACTTCAAGCGACTGAAATCACGGCGGAATAGCAGGATAGTTCTGGCAGGCACAAGGCTTTGAGAACCTGATAAATCCTAGGCTATTGGCCAGTCCAAGAGGCGCTGAGAAAAAGGGAATCGGAGGGAGCCTGCTGAGCCTACTGTCTGTTCTTGACCGCATCTAGTCTGCTGTGTATTCTTGCGGACAATCTGAGGGGCGGATGCCGGTTGCCACTCTGCGAGAATTCTATCACATTATCTGCTTTTGAACCAAAGCTGAATCTGAATCGAGGGTGTCACCTATGTCATTTAAATGGCGCTGGGTTTTGGTTGCCGTGGTGGTAACTACAATGCTTTCCGGGATAACCGCTTCCGTCAATGCGGATGTTAGTCTCTCCATGCTGGGCGGTGTGAAAGGGCCGTCCACGGGCTTCACAAATGCGGATCTTAACGGCACCTACCGGATTCGCAATTTTGAATTGCAGGACTTCGGAGAATCGGTCGAGAAAGCCCGTATCGGAAGGGGTTCCGTGACTTTTGACGGAGCGGGCGGTTGGACCGGGTCGGTTGAGTTGCTCAACAGTGATGAAACCGTGAATAACGATATTGTCAGTGGCACCTACGCGATGGACCCTTCTGGATCGTTCACATTTACGGTTTCAGGGAATATCCCCGTTCAGACATTTAACGGGCACCTCTCCAAGGACCCAGGCAAAAATTTCTTTGTGGCGACCTTTGGCGGAAATCGGAGCGGTCATATCACTCAAGTTATGGTTGTCGGGGTCAAGGAACGTGCTACAGCTCCGACACTGTCAAGCCTGAACGGGACATATATCTACCGGCAGTTAGGCGTACACAATTTTGCAGGCCTCGATCCAGATGCCACGATCATCATCGCCAGCATTATCTGCAACGGCTCCGGCGGTTGGAGTGGGTCCTATACCTCATACAACGTTGTCGGCGGGTCGGAGACGGGGTCTGTTTCAGGGACTTATGAGGTTGATGGAAAGTCCTTCGATTTCTACATGTCAGGAGATACAAGCGTTTTTTTTGCCGCTGATCTCTCCAGTAATGGAAACGTTCTTATCGCTAGCAGCTCCGCAGCGGGCATGCTTGACGGCACGCAATTTGTTGCCACAATGGTCAAACAAAATTCCGCCGCATCTTTCAGCAATGCCAGTTTAAACGGCTCATACAACTTCGGTCAGATCCAATTGGAGGACTATGCCGGGGTTGATCCTAAAGCATATGTCGTGGATGCCACTGTCACGTGCAACGGAACGGGCGGATTCAGTGCTTCATTCAATGTGGTCTCAGAAACGGGCAGCTCTTTTTCAGGGACTAGTTCGGGAGTTTACAGCGTCAGCCCCGACGGTTCGTTTGCCATGACGGTCACCAGCGAGACGCCTAACCATAATCTCACGGGCACCATTTCTCTTGATGGCCACGTCGTGACTCTTACCAGGGCGGATGGAGGATTGAATGTACTTGGCGAGCTATTCCTGGATATGGGCACTGCGGGCCTTTACGCTTACGATGGATACGATCTGGAGCTGATCACCTCACTCGACACCCAGGCGATGGCCGGCGTGGACGGTGGTATTGCCGTCGGGTTTACCGGATATGGCCTGTTTTTCTATGACGGCATCGATTGGGAAACCCTCACTGTTGCCGTTCCCGAAGAAATGGTTTTCTGGGCGGACTCACTCGTCGCCGACTTCGGGATATACGGCCTCTGGGCTTACAATGGTTCTACCTGGACTGCCCTGTCTGCAGCCGACCCGCAGGGCATGGCCGTCTGGGGGAACAATATCGCCATCTACTTTCCTGGATACGGGGTGTGGAGCTATAGCGGATCCTCGTGATCACAGGTCAAGCCCGCGAGCGTGTAACAACTGCTGGGATGGGCGTCCCAGCTGGGAGTTGATGTCGGGGATACGTGGGGCGTGTACGCCTATAATGCGGCAACTCCGACGCAGATTTCAATGGAGAGCCCCGAGGGCATGATCGTCTGGGGCAGCAAGTTGGTCATGGACTTTTCAAACCTGGGCCAGGGGGTGTGGTCTTATGAAAGCAGCACGTGGACCTCGCTCGAGGCCGTGGGCAATCCTGAAGCCATGCTGGGTTGGGGCGCCTACCTGGTCCTGGATTATGGCACAGGCGGCGTGTTCCTCTACGACCTGACCGAATTCTCGGCAGTTACCACCATGAATCCCGAGGGCATGGCGACGGCCCAATTCGATTAGACCAAGTTAGGCGAGGTGTGATAATGACTCGTGCAAAAATATTATTGGCTACAGGCGGACTGTTCTTCCTTTTAAATTACGGAGATGGAGATGTATATAGCAGCTTGCGGCAGATGCACCTTATTTCAGTTTATGGGGCTTCAAACTTTAGGGATTTTGGAGGATATTCTACGGCAAGGGGAAAAAAGGTCAAATGGAAACAACTTTATCGTTCCTCAAATCTTTCTGCATTAACCGACATGGGGCTTGGAACGTTTGAATCATTGGGTATCCGGATGGTCATCGATCTGCGAACATCAAAAGAGATAAATGAGGCTCCAGATCGCCTTCCTCAAGGCGTTGATTGGCAAAACATAATACTCAATGAGAAGAAAATTACGGATGCTTTCATCTTGGCCTTGACTGAGGGAATTACCGACGGTCTTGAATTTGATAAGCTCGTCGAGCACTATGGGGAGTTTTATATAAAAAACGTGGGACAATATAGAAAGCTGCTACCATATGTTATGTCTTCGGATAATCGCCCCATCGATATACATTGCACAGGAGGAACCTCACGCACCGGGTTAACCGTAGCGCTGATTCAACTCATACTGGGCGTTACCGAGGTTGAGGTGATGGATGATTTTCTTTTAACCAATGAAATAACTGCGTGGGATATCCAACAAAACGTGGAATCGTTCCGGAAAATTATCTTTGCCAAAACCGGGCAAGAACCAACAGAGGAGGATATGGAAAGGCTGACCAATTTTGTCACAATGCATTCAGAGTATCTGCAGGCTGCACTGGACGGGGTGGTGAAAGAGTACGTTTCTGTTGATAACTTTATCAGGAATGAGGATTACGGTCTCGGAATTACGGATGAGCAACGCCGTGCCTTTCGGGCATCCCTTCTCCCGCACCACCGCAACCCCTCCCGGACTGCCGCGACATCGCCCCTGCCAAGGTCCACTCCGACTTTGCCGTGCGCTTTGACGCCAACGCCTATACCGTGCCCCCGTGGGCCGTCGGCAAAACCTTCCTATCCAAGGCCCTTGCCTATGCCGCCTGCAACTCAAATATCAAGGTGCTCTTCACCACCGCCATCGACATGATCAACCATCTGGTCTAGGACGTATCGAAGCTCCAATACTTATGACTTACGAACTTCCCGAACCGCCAGTTTTATGACCCTGAAAGCCCTCCTTTTCGGGCTCTAACAGAAGATCAGGCCCCTCAGCTTTTTCTTACGGTTCCATGGCTGTATAGCCTGAGATATCGGAAAAAAGAACGGTAACATGTTTTCGTTCACCTTTCGGTTCTGCTGCTTCTTTCTCAAATTCCACCGCCTCATCCAGTTTATGGCCACATTCCAAACAGAATTTTCCTGTACTGGGGGTTATTACCCCGCATCTCGGGCAATGAAACTCCATCGGATCGCCGCATTCGATACAGAACTTGGCGCCTTCAGGGTTTTGAAACTGGCAATTCGGGCACTTCATAGCGGATGCCCTCCAGATTTAAGGGTGGGTCAATTTTGAAAAGAAAGGGTGGGTTTTTGTCTTTTAATGCGGTGGAGTATATGCGAGGCGTGGTCTGGTGTCAATTTGGGCCGGGATACAAGATGTTGGGGTTCGTTCTCCGACACTTGAGCGTGTGATTAACGTGCCATAACCTCAACCGATTGAAAATACGACGAAATAGCAAGATAGATCTGATAAGTGCAGGTTATTAAAGTGCTGCCAATTCCTTCTCATATTTCTCCACCCAGCCGTCGGCGCCGCACTCCCGGAAAATCCCGATGGCTTTCGTTAGATTTTCTCTCGCTCTGAATTGGTCACCTTCCCTCTCATACAAGGCCGAATAAACTGCTAACGTTCTGGCGACCCAAAAGTCCATCCCCATCTTTTCAAAATCATTTTGTGCGTTTTCAAGGTTTTTCAGAGCTTTCTCTCTCTGACCCACGGCAACGAAAAGCTCTCCCAGGAAAAGATACCCCATTGTAAAAAATGGTCTTATTTTCAGCTCATTTAATATTTCCATACCGCGTCTGATATGTGCCTCTGCTTCGTTACCTTTGGAAATATCAGATTTAACCAATATTCTTCCACAAAGGATTCTTGAAAAACCTTCATAATATTTTCCATTGTTTTTGGAAGATAACTCTAAAGCCTTTTGACAGTTCATTTCAGCATCAGGCAACTTGCCTGAATCAATATGGATAAAACTTAACCAATCATAAAATATAGACAGGAATGATTTTCTTCCCGTTTCCATCTGGAGTTTCAATACCTTCTCAATTTGAGCCACCGCCGTCTTAAGCTCACCCCGTAAATAATGACCAAACCCTAACCCCCCCCATGCTATGCCTAGAGCATTACGTATCTGTCCTTTTTCACAAAATTCAATACTTTTTTGGCAATGCTCTATCGCCACGTTTCCTTCACCTCTATATCCGTATGTGTTTCCTAGCATTATTTTTGAAACGGCCAATCCATACACATCATTAGTCTTCGAAGACATATCGAGGCCTTTTTTTAATTAAATCCAATCCCGCATTAAAATCCCCCAACATTGCTTTGCTGAATCCCCAGAACGAAAGAACCAAGGAATAAAGATGAACCCCTGAGAAAAACTCCCATTCTTTTTCAACCTTTTTGAGCAAACGAATAACCTCAGAAGCGGCATTAACTATTTTGAAATATTCTCCAAATGCAAGGTAAGTACTAAAAAGGGAATAGACTGTTTGTGCCATCGAATTAATGTTCTCTACTTGGAGGGCCTGCTTGTATGTGTTTTCTGTGTATTGTATCGCTTTCAATTGATCCCCCCGGAATGAATAGAAAAAGCTTATATGCCCATAAAGCTCTGCAAGCCCCATTTTATCTTGCAGTTCAATAGATAGGCGTTCGCCTTTCTCAAGGATCGATAATGAATTTTCTGGGTAGTTCAACTTAAACATCGCTGGAGCCATTGACTTGATGATGTCAAGTTCCTTTTTCCTGTTTCCTGCATCATCGGACATTTTGCCAAGTACGCCCAGCGCTTCGTTGTAAAAGACAAAGGCTTCAGCGTTTGCGTAATTTCCCACCGCCTTTTCGCCGCACAATGTCAAATACCTGGGGTTTTGTGGGGTTTTTGGGGTTTTGGTCGGGCCACGCCAATTAACTGATATAAAACGGAAAAGAGTAAAAACACCCCCTAAATCGGGCCTATATTGCGCTTTTTGGGGGCAAAATGGGCAATATGGCAAATTTCAAAGAGGCTTATGGCGCGAGCAAAACGGCATTTTATCCCCGGCTACATTTGGCATATCACCCACCGATGCCATAAGCGGGAAAATCTCATGAAGTTCTCGAAGGATCGCCATCGTTATTTGCAGTGGCTGTGTTTGGGGGTCTTCATAGAGGCACTGAAGGGGAAAACAGGCCTCAGATTGAAATCCCTGAAACCCGGACCCAAGCCGAAACCTGCGAATTAAGTATTGTGTCTCCGGAATCAAATCAGATCGATACTATTTACCGATGAGTTCAAAAAGGGGGGATTTGGAAGCCTTTTTATCAAACGTAAGAACAGCATCGGATACTGAATAAACGGCGGAATGGCCGATCAATAGATCCGCTAGTTCCATGCGGCTTTCATGGGCGGACATAACAAAACGCCGAACAGCAGGTTGGGCTTCAAATTTCAATATGGGCATTAACAATAGCTCAGCTATTGATTCGAGAATATCCGCCTTTTGTATCTCATAGACTGCTTCAAGGACCCAAAGGGTCTCGAGGATAACGAGTAGGGGAACCCAAAGTTGTTGCTTGTGGGCCTCAGCCTCCTTGAAAACCTGGTAAACCGCTTTGGCTTGGCGTTCATCGTCTTTCACGAGAAACCGAACCAGCACGTTCGTGTCCAGGGCCTTCATTCGGCGTTACGCTTCATTTTTCGGGCTATGGCCTTATCCATCGCTTCAACTGTTACCGCCTTTCGGCCGGATTTGTGCAATTTGCCGAACACATCGTCAACTTTCTTGGATATGGGCCGGACGAGTGCTTCACCGTCTTTAGTAACGACAAATTCAATCATATCGCCTGTATCCAGTTTCAAGGAATCTCTTACCGTCTTGGGGATAGTGACCTGCCCTTTGGTTGTAATGGTTGCCAGGGCCATACCGCTTTCTCCTTGCCAAAATTTAAAATCTTACTTGATAGTAAGGAAATATCGTCTTCATGTCAAGCTGATTATTCCCGCAGAAAATCATGCCTGGCCGACTTCCGGAACACGGCAAAGAAAAAAAACAGGGCCAAAAACACGACCGCCGCCAGCAGCAAATACAAATTGCTGTAAGGCCCTGAGGACGCAACAATGGCCAATGGATTGAGGGGCGATTGTCCCTCGGAGATATCGAGCATTTTACCGGTACACGCCGTGCTTAAGGCCCCGGCCATGAAAAAAAAGAGATTATACATCCCCATGCCGGCACCCATCTGATCAGCCGGGAGCGTGGAAGAGACCATGTGGGCGAATGAAGACTGCAACAGGGTAAAGCCGATATAGCAGAGAATCAGGTTCAGGGCGACAACCCAAGGGGACAAACCCGCAAAAACGGACAAGTGAAAATGCCCGATCATCAGGGCCGTCATCCCCGTATAAATGACGGGAACGGCGCCCTTCCGATCCACAAATCTCCCGCCGATGGTCCCGGCCACGGCCGCGATCATGGCCCCGGGAAACATCACCATACCGATGTTCCCGGCGCCGAGCCCGTTTAGGCCCCTGAGCATGAGCGGTGTCATAAAGAGCATCCCGAAAACCGTGCTCAGGGAAAGAAAAGCCACCACAATCATGCTGCGATAGGCCCGATTTTTGAACAGCGACGGGCTCAAAAAGGGCGTGTCCGTCCTGTGAATGTGCATGGCGAAAACAAGCGTCAGAATCAGGCACGTGGGCAGGAGCCACCACACCGCCAGGGTGATGAAGAGAAGGAGCGACCCCACCAGACACAATACGAGCAGCGCCCCCAATATATCGAATCCGCCCGTACCCTCTCGGTGATCGGGCAGGTGCCGTCTGAAGGATGGCAGGGTCAGCAGGGTGACGAGAGAGAGGAGGAACAGATAGCGCCAGTGAAAGGTGGCGGTAATGAAACCGCCCAGTATCGGGCCTATACCCGCGCCAAAGGCCACGGTGGACGCGATCGTGCCCAGTACGCGGCCCCTTATGGCCACGGGAAAGTACCGTGTCGTGATCAACATGCCGAGGGCCGGTATGGCCCCGCTGCCCAGTGCCTGGACCACACGCCCGACGATCAGCATGGGGTACCGGTTGGATAGGAAGCCGATCAGGGAGCCCACATTAAACAGGACCAGTCCGATCAGGATAAGGTTTTTTATGGGGTAGGCATCGGCCAGCCTGCCGTAGGTGACGGAGCCGACGGCGAACACGATGACATACCCGCTGATCACCCAGCTGACCTGGGATGGAAGGAGTGCAAACTGCTGCGCAATGTCCGGAATGGACACATTGAACATGCTGCCGTTCAACACGGAAAAAAACACAATGCTCGCCAGGAGAAAGACCAGCTTTTTCTGCGCCTTCGGCTCTTCTATAATCCCCCTGTTTTCTGTTTTATCAAGATCATCCATATATCGTTTTGAAGCATTTCCGATCCCGGCAATCGGTTTCGATTTCAATCTACTTTTTGTTCAGTTTTTCTCTCAAAATGTCCCCAAGCGTGCCCAACGATCCCGATAAAGGCTTCCCGCCGCCTGCCATGTGTTTCCGGTAGTCGTCACCCTGGACCGAATCCCCGTCATCCGAGGCCAGGGCGAGAGAGATGCGCTTTGCCGCTTTGTCCACGCTGACGATCTTGACCTCCAGCGTTTGATTCTCCTCCAGCACCTCGCGGGGATGATTGATCCTTTTTCCCTTACCCAGTTCCGAAATGTGAACGAGCCCGTCGATACCGGGTTCAAGGGTGACGAAAGCACCGAATTTGACGAGGCGCGCCACGTCGCCCTTGCAAACGGCGCCCTCCGGGTATTTCAGGTCGATGTCGGTCCAGGGGTCCGGCAACATGTCCTTAAGGCTGAAGGAAAATCTGTCATTTTCCCAGTCCAGCTTTATGATGGCGACCTCCACCTGCTGGCCGACGGATACGATGCTCCCGATATCTTCGACCCGGCCCCAGGATATCTCGGATGCAGGGATCAGGCCTTCGACACCCCCGATATCCACAAAAGCGCCGAATTTTCTGATGGAGGTGATCTCACCACCCACGGTCATTCCCTCTGACAGGGTTTCCCTCAAGGCATCCTTAAGTTTTCTGCGTTCCTCTTCAAGTATCGCTCGGTGAGAGAGGACGATATTGCGGCCCTTGCTGCCGTATTCGGTTATCATGAAGGTCAAGTGTTTGCCGATATGCTGTTCCGAATCGGCGATTCGTTGAAGCCCCATCTGGGAATAGGGGCAAAAGGCGCGGATATTGCCCGCGACCCTGACTTCGAATCCCCCCTTGATTTCCTTCTCTACAAGGCCTTCCACCGGAATACGATTGTAATAGGCCTCTTCCAGGTGCGCGGTGCCCGCCGCACTCACGGTCAGGCGCGTGGTGAACAGCATCTCGTTCCTTTCCGAAGACAGAAAATGAGCATCGACCGAATCGCCCTTTTTTATTTCGATATTGCCGTCTTCGTCGGTAAATTCGGATATGGAGATGCAGCCCTCGGATTTCCCCCCCACGTCGATGAAAACCCATTCCCCGGTCATTTCAATCACCCGGGCCGTAATCTTTTGGCCCGGTTCGAGCCGTACCGGTTTAACCATGGTCCGGTTCAACATGTCCTCGAAATTCTCTTCCGGCTCGGCATCTGCAGAAAAATCCGTCGCTTCGGTGACCTCATTTTTCATTTTTTCCATGATTTCGTTTCCATTCGATATTATATTTGTTTCAGCCGTCCGATTCGATTCTACATATTTTTCGATGAATGTCACGAAATGGGCGAACAGCGAGATGTCCGTGCTTGCTATTTGTTGCTATATCATGCTACAGTTGGCAAAACTTGACATTGTCCCCCGACTTCGTTTACATTGAGAGTAAAGAGGCTGTTGCTCAAATCGAAGTTATGCTTCGAGTGATTTGGGCAACATTCTGTAAAGAGAAAATTAAATGAAAATTCGCATGCCGCACATCCCGGCATTTTGGGGCTGGTTAGGCATTCTGTGTCTCCTTTTCCCGCCGCCCTTTGCCTTGGCCATGACAGGTGAGAAGGGACCGTCATCGGCATCCGGGGGCAGCTTTCTCTCCGGCAGACAGCCGGACGGTTCCATCGAATTCTTAACCGGCCCGAACAAGGGCAACGGCAAGGATATCGCACTTGCATATATCGGACAAAACGCAAACGCCCTTGGATTGAGCCAGGATGCCTCGGAAGAGCTGATCGTATCGGATGAAGTGCCGGACGCGCACACCGGCGCCGTCCACATCTATCTTCAGCAGCGCATTTCGGGCATCGACGTGTTCAACGGCGTGATGAATGTCAGCGTCGCAGGGGACGGCAGTGTCATGTGCGTAGGAAACCGGCTTGCAAAAGGCTCAGACAAAGCAGCCAAGACAAGGGCGGCTACACTGTCGCCTGCCCAAGCCGTCCAATGGGCGGCCATGCATCTCGGCCTCTCCCCGCCCAAGTCCCTAGACCCCATTGAAACCCCCGGCGGTTCGGAACAGAAAATCGTGTTCAGCGACGCCGGGATATCTCGGGAACCCATTCCGGTCCGGCTCGTGTATCAGCCCGTTGATGACAAAAACCTGAGGCTGGCATGGGAGGTCAAGATTTTCGAGCGGGAGGCGGATCATTTCTGGAACCTGCGAGTGGATGCGGAGACGGGCAAGGTCATCGGACAGGACGATTATATCGATGAGGCTGCGTACGAGGTCTTTGCCATTCCCAAGCAAAGCCCCGATGCCGGGGGGCGAACCGTTGAATTGAACCCGGCCCATACGACAGCCTCGCCCGACGGGTGGCACGATACCGGCAGCCCGGGGGGCGAGTACACTATCACGCGCGGGAACAATGTTCATGCTTATGCGGACAGGGACGCCAGCAACTCGCCCGATACGGACAGCGAGCCCGACGGAGGCACCCTGTTGGATTTTACCGGCACTGTTGTTCCTCTCGACCTTGGCCAGGAGCCGGACCAGTACATCCATGCGGCCGTGACCAACCTGTTTTACTGGAACAACGTGATCCACGACGTGTTCTACCTTTACGGGTTTAATGAAGCGGCGGGCAATTTTCAGGAGAACAACTACGACAGGGACGGCGTGGGTGGCGACGGGGTGCTTGCGGAGGCCCAAGATGCCAGGGACGCGACGACACCAAAATTTAACAACGCCAATTTCGCTACGCCGCCGGACGGAAGCAACCCCCGCATGCAGATGTACGTGTGGAACAAAACGGACCCGGAACGCGACGGGGACCTGGACAACGGCATCATCATCCATGAATACGGGCATGGCATTACCAACCGGATGACCGGCGGCCCCACCAATGTGGGGTGCCTGGATAACCGCGAGCAGATGGGCGAAGGGTGGAGCGACTGGTTCGCCCTGGTCTTGACCGCCGAGGAGTCGGACACGCCCACCACGTGCCGGTACATCGCCACCTATTCCCTGGGCGAGGAAGAGGGGGGTCACGACTGCGCCCCCATCGGGGGACCCGGCATCCGCCCCGCCCCTTACACCACCGACATGGCATTCAATGACTACACGTACGGCGACATCGGCGGCCTGGTTATCCCCCACGGCGTCGGGTTCGTCTGGGCCACCATGCTCTGGGACCTCTACTGGGCACTGGTGGACGCCCATGAACTCAACTTCAATCCCGATATTTACGACGACTGGGATTTGGGCGGCAACAACCTGGCCCTACAGCTGGTGATGGACGCGCTGAAGCTCCAGCCCTGCTCCCCCGGGTTTGTGGACGGCAGGGACGCCATTCTCCTGGCCGACGAGCAACTCACCGGCGGGGGCAATCAGTGCATCATCTGGGAGGCCTTTGCCAAACGGGGTCTGGGATATAGCGCGAACCAGGGTTCTCCCTTCAGCACCACGGACGGGACCGAGGCCTTTGACATCCCCCTGTCCTGCGATTTTCTGGGCGTCACGCCCGAAAGCCGGAACGTGTGCGCGGGCCAGGATGCGGTTTACGAGATCACCGTGGGGCAGGCATTTACGCCATCCGTGTTCATGTCCGGAGAGGTCTCGCCCGAGGGCCCGACAGTGAGCTTCGACCCTGTAGAAGTTCCCGGCGTTCCCGGAACAACCACCATGACGGTCGACACCACCGGCGCGACCCCGGGAAGCTACACGATCACCATCTCCGGCATGGGCAGCGGCGGCACAGGTGCCGATTTGCCCGTCGAGCTTAACGTGTACACATCTATTCCGGGCACTGTGACCCTTCTTTCGCCCGCCGACGGGGCCGATCCGGTGCCCGCGCGGCCGACCCTGTCGTGGACCGCCGCAACCTTTGCCGCATCCTATGTGGTGGAAGTGGATGACGACACGGATTTTGCGGGAATCGACTATTCGGAAACAACCTCGGAAACCCAACTCACCATAGGACTACAGCCGCTGACCGCCTATTATTGGCGCGTCCGGGCAGTGAATCCCTGCGGGTCCGGTACTGATTCCACTGTTTTCAGCTTTGTCACAGATAACACCTTATGCAATTTCCCGGACCTGCCCATCCCCGACAACACGCCTGAAGGCGTAACGGACAATTTCATTGTTGCGCCCGGTCCTCACGTTATCATGGACCTCGACATCCATGTCGAAATCACCCACACCTGGGTGGGCGATCTCATTGTGACGCTTGAGCACGTGGATACCGGGACCCGCGTGACGCTCATGGACAGGCCCGGAAAACCGGTGAGTTACAACGGGTGCAGCAGCGACGACGTGGCCGCCACGCTGGATGACGAGGCCGGCTCGCCCGTGGAAGATGCGTGTGCGTCCACCACGCCGGCCATTTCGGGCCTCTTTATTCCCAACGAGCCATTGAGCGCGTTTGACGGTGAAGACATTGCCGGCGAATGGTCGCTGACGGTCTCGGACGAGGCAGGGCTTGATGTGGGTGTTCTGGTCCAGTGGTGCTTCATGCCGGCGGTATCCGAAGCGGGTTACCTGTCCGTTACCCCTACGGAAGGGCTGACTGCTTCGGGTGAACAAGGGGGCCCGTTCAGTCCCGGTTCCGCGGCGTACACCCTTGAAAACACAGGGTCCGCACTCATCAACTGGACCGCGTCCAAATCGCAGGACTGGGTGACCCTTTCCTCAACGGGCGGTGTGCTGGCGCCCAGCGAATCCACCACGGTTACGGTTTCCATAAACGCCAATGCCGACGCCTTGGCGCCGAACACCTACGGCGATACCGTCAGTTTTCAGAATACCGACAACGGGGCCGGCGATACCACGCGGCCGGTAGTACTGACGGTTAACTCATCAGGCGCATGCCCGAACAAACCCGTGAGGAACGGCGCCGTTGAATACGATGCCCTGCAAGGTGCCTATGGCGCGGCATCGGATGGGGATACATTAAAGGCCCGCGAATACGAATTCACGGAAGATCTGCTTTTCGATGACGACAAGCATGTCATGATTGAAGGGGGCTACGACTGCGATTACGCGACCCAGGCGGGCTACACCACGATCAGCGGGAGCCTCACCATTTCCATGGGAACGATCACCGTGGAGAACCTGATTGTGAAGGATCCGGGGCCATAGGACCCGGCTTCGCCTTCGGCTACGCCGTGGCAGGCCCGGCTTAATGGCCGCCACCTTAAGGGGCCTTGCAATCGCTCAGTCCCGTTAGTGACTAGAGTTGAGGTTAAGGCTAAGGTTAAGGACCAGTACCCCCATCCCCTCACTTAGGCTTAACCTGAGCCTTAACCTGGGGGAAGCCGTTATCCCCCTCTTAAGCCGGAATATGGGTCGATGTCACCTCGGCCAGCAGACGATCATTTTCGCCGGTTACGGCGGTTCGCACCACAATAACCCGGCTCCCGCGCCTTACGATCCGCGCTTCAGCCCTGATCTCGCCGCCCCGCTGATTTCCCAGCAAGGTGGTGTGCAGGTCCACGGCCAGGGGAAACCCCTTGCCGTCGTCGCCGATTTCCGTTTTCCCGATGGCCAGCACCGTAGCCGTGACGTCCGCGAGCCACAGCATGGCCCCGGCCTGCACGGTCCCGAATGGGTTCAACATACCCTCGGCCACGGGCATCCTGCCGACGACCCGGTTTTCATCCCGCTCCTCGATAAAAAATTCGATGCTCCCCGTACGCCTGCTGCTTTGAATGTGTTCCTGGAAACGGCTCATATACGTTCCTTTCCGAAAAAGGCAAAAGATTTTCTTGACAGGCTACTTTTTCCTGATTGCCGGCGATATCCCCGATGGGTCGATGGGCAACCCGTGAACCTGCATGTTGTGGCTGTGCGCCAGCTGGTGATAGGCGAATGCCGTCTGCAGAGCGAGCCCTCTCCCGGCGGCGTCCTGCGCCGCATTGACCGCCTCTTTGGCCAGTTTGAGCGCGAACAGCGGCTTGGCGGCGATCCTTTCGGCTAGTTTCATGGTGAACGCCTCCAATTCGCCCCGGGGCACCACGTGGTTGACCATGCCCAGCCGAAAAGCGTCCTCAGCCGATACCCAATCCGCCGTGAACAGAACCTCTTTGGCCTTTCGGGGACCCAGTTCCCACGGGTGCGCAAAGTACTCGCACCCGCCCACGCCCATGCTCACGGTATTGTCCAGAAACGCGGCATCGTCGGCCGCCACGATGATGTCGCAGGGCCACACCAGCATCAGGCCTCCGGCAATGCACTTGCCCTGGACCTGGGCGATGGTGGGCTTGGGGATGTTGCGCCACCGTTCCGAAAAACCCAGATAGACCTCCTTTTCGTGGGCCGTGTTGGGATGGGCGCCCCCGCTGCCGGAGCTGTGCCAGGTCCCTACCCGTTTTTTCTGCGATACGATCCGTTTCTTCTCATCCGAAGTCTCCCTCAGGTCATGACCGGCTGAAAAATGAGGCCCTGCAGCGGCCAGAATGATGACCTTGATTTCATTGTCCTGGGCCGCTCTGTCAAAGGCGTCATTCAACTCGTAGAGCATTTTAGTGTCCTGGGCATTGCGGGCCTCGGGCCTGTTCAGGACGATCCTGACAATGTGCGGGGCAGGTGTCTCATAAAGAACCCGTTCGTCGTCACTCATGTACTTTCCTCCTTATGTGCGTTTCCAAATATCCATCCATAACTCAAGACGGGTTATAGCTCGAATCGATATAATGCTTCAACAGCCCTTTGACTCAGGTCACGACGCCGAGAAACGACAAATACGCCTGAGCCGACTCCTTGGGTTTCTCGATTAGTTCCAATTCAACCCTCCAGTAGAACTGGAGGGTTGAATTGGAACTAGAAACTAGCGGATGCTCT
>JAFDKD010000015.1 GCA_019307165.1 Deltaproteobacteria bacterium
CCCCCGGCAGCGATGACCGGAACGGATAATGCATCCGCCACCTGGGGAACCAGGGAGGACAGGGGGATTTCATCGAAGCCGTCATGGGCCCCGGCTTCGATGCCTTCCGCAATGACGGCGTGAACGCCGCTCGATTCTGCGTTTTGCGCCTGTTTGACCGAGCTGACCACGTGGAGAACGGTCGTGCCGGCCTCCCGCAACAACTCGGTATAATGGTGGGGATTTCCAGCCGCGGTGACGACGATGCCAATTTTTTCATTGAGAAGAATGTCTATCAAAACGCCGGCATAGTGCAGGTCGAGCGGAATGTTGACGCCGAAGGGCTTGGTTGTCAAATCCCTGGTTTTGGCAATTTGCACCATGAGATTTTCAGCAGGATCTCCTCCCCTTTCCATTCCCGCGAGCGGGCTGATAACGCCCAACCCGCCGACATTGGACACGGCGGACGCGAGTTCGGCGGACGCGATCCAAAGCATCCCGCCCTGTAGGATGGGATATTCAATCCCCAGCAGATCACACACTCTAGTTCTGATCACCCACCTCACCTCCGAAGACGGTCTCTTGCATTTGGTCGAGCAGAATGGCTCTGTTCACAATGGCTTTTTCGTATTCCGGGTTCAGTTGAATGGACCGATTATATTGAGTCAGGGCCTGAGTGAACGCTCCCCTGTCAAAACACTCATTGGCCGCGCTATGATAGAGGTCGGCGACCAGTTCCATGTCTCCCCACACGGTCCTGTCGGTCCTTTTCAGGTGTCCCTTGTAGTCGAACCCGTCAGAAAAAATATGTTCAATATCAATCGTGCCCCCCCGGTGCGGTAACACGGTAAGAACGTGTGGGCCGATATCAAAGGCGTTCTCCAAATGCAGGGTTTTAGGGCGGATGTTCAGGTTCTGAAGAAGGCAATTATAGAGGACCGTCAGGCCCAGGCAGTTTCCGACGCGGCGCTTTCGTTTGCCCAACTGGCCGTCAATCACCTCAGACAACCGGTAGCGACCATGGGATTCATAGCGTGCGGGTTTTTCCGTCCACAGCCATTCAAATAGCCGCCGGGCCATGCCGACCGGGTCCCGGGTGTCCTTCAACTGTGGCAGTGCCCTCTGCCATATGGACTCCAGTCTATGCGAGTATGAAGATATCTCATCATGGTCCGCAATGCCCGATGCGAGGAGTGCTTCCCTGGCAAGGTCGAATTCCATACCCATGAGTTTCGTTCAGGTTTGACCTGGGGCCGGTTCGTTTGGCCTTAATCTGATGAGGCCAATTTCTTCGGCTCTTGAAGCGGCATGTCATTTCCGCAGCAACCCGGGGCCCCATCACCATTTTTCGTACAAAGGATCTCGGTTCCACACGTCTCGCAACGATATCTCTTTCCCAATTGAGCCATGATAATTCCCTCCAAAATCGTACTATGGCGCCCCGCCATTCAGGGCCGGGCATTCCAACAATTTTCGTAAAGCCTATTTTTTCAATTTAACTGGTTCACCGCAGCAGTGGAGTTCCCCATCGCTGCCTTTGGTGACGATATATTCCGCACCGCATTTTTCACAGACATATCGTTTCCCGGTTTGGTTCGCCATTGTTCCTACCTCCTATGTTCTTATTTCGCGGCCGGAAATCAAGATTGGCCATATTCTTCTCTTAACTGTTTTTTCAAGACCTTGCCCATGGGATTGCGCGGGATACTGTCGACAAAAACCACGGAGCGGGGACGTTTAAAACTGCTCAATTTATCCTTGCAGTGCTCCAAAATCTCTTCGATTGTGACCTCTTCGCCCTCTCTCAGCGCCACAACGGCAAGCGGTTCCTGCCCCCACTCCGGATGGGGTACGCCGATGACGGCGGCTTCTTCTATTTTCGGGTGAGAATAAAGAGCGTCTTCCACTTCTTTTGGCGCGATATTCTCACCGCCCCGGATGATGATGTCATCACCTCGACCGGAAAGAAAAACGTATCCGTCCTCATCTATCCACCCCTTGTCGCCCGTGTGCAGCCATCCGTCTTCCGTGAGGACTTGAGCGGTTTTCTCTTCATCACGCCAGTACCCGCTCATGATCCGCGGCCCTCTGGCTATGATCTCCCCCTCTTCGCCCGTAGGAAGGTCGCGGCCATCCCCATCGACGATCTTCACTTCCACGTCCGACAAAGGACGGCCGATGGACGAAGTGAGTCTATGGAGCTTCTCTTGGATCTCTTCTTCAGTCCCTTCCAACACGTGATCTTCAGGCCCCAGCATGGTAATCGTGGAGGCGGTCTCGGTTTGCCCGAAGGCATTGATAAAATGGACGCCGGGCATCTCCTTTATGGCCTTGCTGATGACTTCAAGGGGCATGGGCGCGGCGCCATAGGTGATGACGTTGAGGCTGGACAGGTCATATTTCTTAAATTCCGGATAATCCACGATCCACTTCAGCATGGTCGGAACAAGCATGGCCCGGGTGGCCTTTTCCCGCTGGACCGTCTCCAGCCACTCCTCGACCTCGAACTGCCTCATGAGCACCAGGGTTCTGCCGCCATAGACGGCAGCCATGACTGCCTGAATGCCGGCCACGTGATAGAGCGGCACGGTCAACAGGTTCTTTTCCGATATCTCGGGGTCGGCCGGCTGCACATTTTCCAGAATATAGGATACGAACCCGTTGTGTCTCAACGGTACGCCTTTGGGCAGCCCGGTCGTACCCGCGGTGTACATCAAAATCGTTATATCCTCGTCGTCGATCTCCGTAAAAACTTCGTCCGGCGGCGCCGATCTGATCAGGTCCTCATAATACGGCCGGCCTTCGCTTTCATCATCCACGCAAATACACTCTTCAACGGTCGGCAACTCCGGCAAAACCGGTTCCACTAAATCCAAATAACGACCGCCCACAAAGAGGACCTTTGTTTCTGAATTTTTCAGCAAATAGCCCAGCTCATCCGCCTTGGCGCGAAAGTTCATGGGTACGAAAATGGCTCCCAACCTGGCCGCTGCAAAATAGGTCTCGATGTACTGATTGCAGTTAACCTGGAGCATGCCCACCCGATCGCCCTTTTCCACGCCCATATGGGCCAATGCGTTGGCAAGGCGGTTGATGCGCTCGTCAGTTTGAGCATAGGTGAAATGTTGTCCCTCATACACCATCATGGCCCTGTCCGGGCAGATGGCGTTCGCGATCATCAAAAACTCCGTCGTATTCATCCATTCCTCCTGCAGGTATGGCCTGGAAACAAACACCCCGACCGGATGTCGCCACTGGCGCCGACTCGGTTCGCTTCGCTCACAATTCGCATGGCAAACCGGCCAGTCTTCTTTCCAGGTCCAGGCCGTCCGCCAGCGAGAGGTCTAAACCCCTCAGAACCGCCTGTTTGGCTTTCTGCACTGCCAACGGGTTATAACTTCCTATCTTGCGGGCCAGTTCCTCTACTGTAGCCAGCAGGGTATCGCGAGTCGTTACCTCGTTGACCAGTCCGCAGCGGTGCGCCTCCTTGCTGTCAATCCAACGCCCGGTCATCAGCATATCCAGGGCCAAGGGCTGTTGAATGGTCCGGGGTAACGTCTGGGTGCCGCCTGCGGCAGGTATGATGCCCAACCCCACCTCCGGCAGCCCGATCCGAATGTCGTCGGAGGCTATTCTGATATCGCAGCAGAGCGCTATTTCCAGCCCCGAACCCAATACAAATCCGTGCAGGGCTGCGATGACGGGCTGGGGAATGCCGAGGAAAAGACCCCATACATCCCGCGCCCACCTTACCTCTCTGGCGGATACGGCCGGCGGTGCGGTCAGGAATTCGCTCAAGTCCGCACCGGCGCAAAAAGCCTTTTCCCCGGCTCCTTTCACGACAACGCTATTTATTTCAGAGTCCTCCTTTATGGCGCTCAGGACCTGAAACAGATCGTCTCTCATCTGAATGTTATAAACGTTCAGCGCATCGGGCCGGTTGAGGGTCACATAAGCCAGATGATCCTTTATTTCATAGCACACGGTAGCAAAATCACTCATGGCATCTTCAAACCGGACTCACGCCCCCTTAAATCTCGGAGACCTCTTGCTGCGGAAGGCCTCTATCCCTTCTTGTCGATCGCCCGTGGTATGCAGAAGGAAATACAGGTCGGCTTCGAGGCGGAGCCCCTGTTCCATGGTCATGTCCATGCCCTTGCTCACCGCCTCCTTTACGAATCTGAGCGCGATCGGCGCCTTGGCAGCCATTTCCCGCGCTACTTCCACAGCTTTGGACTTTACCTCATCGTCGGGAACCATCCAGTTAATCAGCCCTATCCGCCGTGCCTCCCGGGCATCGATGATCTCCCCGGTCAATATCATTTGAAGAGCCCGTCCACGGCCGACCAGGCGGGAAAGACGCTGGGTTCCTCCGTCCCAGGGGATTTCCCCCCGACTCACTTGGGGTAGACCAAATCGTGAGTTTTCCCCGCACACCCTCAAATCACAGGCCAGAGCCAGCTCAAGGCCCTGACCCAGTGCGCTGCCGTTGATCGCCGCGACAACCGGCCGGTCAAATCTATGAAAAAAAGGACTGATGGTCAAGCACTGGATGATTTGTGCCCTGCCGTTTGCGCTGCTCAGCGCCTCCATGTCGGTGCCAACGCAAAAGTCCTCTCCTGCTCCGGAAATGATCAGGGCCCTCACGTCCTCATCGCCGTATATTTCAGCCATGATTCGGGCTACATCTTCCGCCATTGACTGGTTTATGGCGTTTTGAGCTTCCGGCCTTTGCAGAACCAGTTCACCGACGTGTTCCTCTTTTGTGTAACGAACGGTCTGATGCGTCATAACTCTCATCCACTTTCCCGGGAAGTATCCCTTTCGACCAATCCTGAACTGTGAACAGCAAAACACTCGACATGGTCCAACCTTTTTTATTTATCCGGAAGGCGGTCGTTGTCAATATTTTTCCGACCTGGTGACCACGCAGGTCGACGAGATAGCTATTCACGGATCTTGCGTTCGTCTACCTGTATTTAGTATTGTTGACCAATATAGGAAAGGACAACAAATACGGGAGGTCATCTCACATGGAACAGGCATTATCGGGCATGAGGATACTTGATTTCGGCCAGTACATCGCCGGCCCTTTTGCGGCCATGCTGTTGGCCGAACACGGGGCGGAAGTGATCAAAATAGAGCGGCCCGGCGGTGACCCATGCCGTGATCGACCCGGATTTATGGTCTGGAACCGAAGCAAGAAGGGCATCACCCTCGACTTGAAAAAGGAGGAGGGCCGGAAGATCGCCCGGGACCTGGCCAAACACGCCGACATCCTCATCGAGAACTTTCGCCCCGGGATGGCAGACAAATTGGGCATCGGGTACGAAACCATCCGCCAACTCAATCCTCGCCTGGTGTATTGCTCGATTTCCGGGTTTGGGCGGAAAGGGCCTTATCGAGATCTGCCGGCATGGGATCCCATCGTTTTCTCCGCGGCAGGCGTTTTTGTGGAGCAGGCGGGAGAGAGCAATCCCCCTCTTTATCTGGTGATGCCCATGCCCAGTTATTATGCCGCTTTAGTGGCCGCGTTCAGTGTAACCACGGCCCTGGTGGCCCGTGAAACGACCGGGCAAGGACAAAGGGTGGATGTTTCACTGCTTAACGCACTCGCCTTCGCCGCCAGCAGTGGGCTCATCGAGTTTGAAGGCCAGATGAAGATTCCTTTTGAAGATCCCCAGGGGGCCATACCTTGTTACAAATTCTACCAGGGTAGTGATGGTGAATGGTTCTTTCTCGGCATGGGTAATTTCGTCTTTTTTACCAAGTTTGCCATGCTCATGGATCGGCCCGAATGGTTGATCGATCCGCTGTTTGAAGGGGCGCCCTTCATGATCCTCCCTCCGAGGAGCGCCGAGGTCATCGCCATGTTCAAGGAGATTTTCGCCACCAAGACCAGGGATGAATGGATCGAATTGCTGCGTGCCGAGGATATCCCCTGTGCGCCGGCCCGGCCCGTGGAGCAATTCCTCGACGATCCCCAGGTAATTGCCAATGAAATGGTTGTGACGTTGGACCAGCCTGGTTTGGGCAAGGTCCGTCAAATGGGCGTGCCGGTCAAACTCAGGCGAACCCCCGGGAAAGTCCAGGACAGATCCCCGTTGCTTGGCGAACATAGTGAGGCAATTTTGGCTGACATACTTGATTACCCGGCCCGGAAAATCACCGAACTGAAAGAGGGTCAAATCATCTGAGATTCAAGGAGGAATACCATGCATCCTTTGGAAGGGATAAAAGTCGTCGATATAACGACTATGCTGAATGGGCCGTTTACTGCTATGCTCCTTTCTGACATGGGCGCCGACGTGATCAAGGTGGAGCCGCCTGACGGAGACCCCTGGCGCATGATCGCCGGTGGCTTCATGGCCTGCAATCGAGGTAAAAGGGCCATCTCCGTGGATCTGAAGAAAGAGGCGGCCAAACAAATAATCCAAGACCTCGTTGCAGAGTCAGATATTCTTGTGGAGAACGCCCGTTGGGGGGTCTGGCATCGACTGGGCATGGACTACGACTCCCTGGTCAAGATAAAGCCCGACCTCATCTATGTCTCTGCCCTCGGGCATGGGTCCACAGGTCCTTTAAGCACCACACCCGGCTACGATCCCCTTCTGCAGACCCGGAGCGGGCAAAGCGTGGGGCAGGGCGGTCTGGGCAAGCCCCCGGTATTCCACAAGGTCCCCATAAATGATCAAGCCACGCCTTTGCTGGGTGCATTCGGCGCCGCCCTGGCCCTTTTGGCCCGAGCCAGATTCGGAGAGGGACAGGCTGTGGAGACATCGCTGACCAACGCCTCGATTACGATGCAGTCCGGGGATTTCATAGATTACGAAGGGATGGAGCGTACATACGTGGGGGATACCGGCATCCTTGGCCTCAACGCCACGCATCGCCATTATCAGGCCGGGGACGGGCGGTGGATTTTTGTTCTTTGCCCGCGGGAGGCGCATTGGCGAAGCCTCTGCCGGGATATGGGACTCGACAACCTGCTTACAGATCCAAGATTTGAAACCCCGAACAAGAGAGTGCGGAATGATGAAGCCCTGGTGGAAATCCTTATCCAGGCCTTTAAGACCAAACCCGCCGAGGAATGGGTGGCCCTGTTGGGACAAGCGGACCTGCCCGTATCCCTCGGACGGACACTCGAAGAAGTCATGATGGATCCGCACTGTCTGGAGAACGATCTCTTCGATGAGAGGGAGCATCCTGAGTTCGGACGCGTTAAACAGGTCGGCTTGGTTTCCCGTTTCTCCGACATGTCGGGGATTATTCGCAGGCCGGCGCCGCTTTTGGGGCAGCACACCGAAGAAGTTTTGGCGGAACTGGACTATTCCGCTGAAAAAATCGCGGAACTTATTGAGGATAAGATCGTCATTCAAGCGCCGGAACCGGGGTAGCGCCTCGATTCGCGTTCCGGCGCCTGTAAGATCCGAGTATTAAAGGTCGTCTTTATGAGGAGGAGAGGAATGGCGCCAGTACTTGAAGGAATCAAGGTCATCGACGTATCTCAGGTAGCAGCCGTGCCCATGGCCGCCAGAATACTGGCCGATTTCGGAGCGGATGTCATCCATGTTGAAAACCCCACCATAGGCGATCATTTTCGGCACGTTCTGTCCGGGATGAGCAGCACGACAGGCATTAAGTGTGATATAAATTACGTTTGGGAACTCTATAATCGCAACAAGAAATGCATCACCCTTGATCTTTCACAGGAAGGGGGCCAGGAAGTCCTGTACAAGATCATTGAAACCGCGGATGTATTCCTGACCAATTTGAGGCCGTTCGAACTGAAGAAGTTCCGTGTCGAGTACGAGACCCTCAACCGGAAAAATCCCAGGCTGGTAGCCGGGTATTTGACCGGCTACGGCAAGTCGGGTGCTGACAAGAATGTCCCGGCTTATGACCATACCGCCTATTGGGCCAGGTCGGGAATCCCCCACCGTTTGAGATCGCTCCTACCAGCCCTTCGGGAACCGGGGGTGACGCCACCGGCATTTCTCCCCGCCTTCGGCGATCATATGGCCGGGATGTCTCTTGCATGCGGCATTATGATGGCCCTGTTCGGCCGTGAACGCACGGGATCGGGCGAAGAGGTTAATGTGTCACTTTTCCACTCGGGCGTCTACCAGCTCTCATTCGATGTTTCCGGGGCGCTCGTCACCGGCGAAGATTGTCCGCAGGTGAACTCCCGGGAGGATAATCCCAATGCACTGGTCGGACAATATCAAACCAAAGACGGAAGATGGATCCTATTCTGTATCTTGCGCCCCGAACGTTTTACCTCCCAATTCTGTAAAGCCATTGGGCGGGAGAAACTCCTGGACGATCCCAGGTTCGAGTCAATGGAAGCCATGACGGAGAATCGTATCGCCCTGATGGAAATACTTGACGGCGTGTTCAAGGAAAAGACTCTGGATGAATGGAAACCTTTACTTAACGAAGCCGGTCTCCCCTGGTCGCCCATACAGAGCCTGTTGGATGTCGTCCATGATCCACAGGCCCGGGCCAACGATTTCTTCGTCGCATACGACCACCCGACCTACGGCAAAATCGAGGGGGTGGCCAATCCCATAAAATTGGGAAAGGGACTGGAACCCGTCCGCATGCCGGCCGCTGAATTCAGCCAGCACACCGAAGAGGTGCTTCTCGAGTGCGGTTACACCTGGGAAGATATCATTGGATTCAAAGATGAAGGCATTATAGCTTGAATACCGCTATACGACAGATTTTTAGTTAAACAGACTTTCGGAATCTTCCGTCAAATATCGATAAAGTAAAGGAGGAGAAGATGGTGGATCAGGCGTTGTCTGATGTCAAAGTTTTGGACCTGACCTGGTATGTCACGGGGCCTTACTGTACCAAACTTCTCGCAGATTATGGCGCCGAGGTCGTCAAAGTAGAGTGGCCTGGCAAAGGGGACCCCGCCAGAACGATGGGCCCGTTCCCCGGGGATTCCCCCCATCCTGAAAAAAGCGGACTTTTTCTACATCTCAACACAAACAAACAGGGGATTACGCTTAATCTCAAGAGCCGGTTTGGACAGCGTATTATCAAAGAAATGGTCAGAGAGACGGACATCCTGGTGGAAAGCTTTCGGCCGGGCGTGATGGCCGGACTGGGACTCGATTACGAGACCCTTTCCAAAATAAATCAAAAACTGGTGATGACGTCTATCTCCAATTTTGGGCAGACCGGGCCCTACAGGGATTTCAAGGCCACGGATATGGTGGAATACGCCCTTGGAGGCCCTATGTACGCCACCGGCCTCCCTGAGCGGGAACCGCTCAAGGTGTTTAACAATACGGTCCAGTATCAAGCCGGGGTATGTGCCTCCGTGGCCACAATGATTGCTCTGTTCGGCAGCGACATGCGAGGAACAGGGGAAATGGTGGACATTTCCATTATGGAAACCCAGGCTGCAGGGATAGACAGGACGCCCACCTTCCGAATCGCTTACCAGTATACTGGAGACGTCAACGAACGACTTCCTACTACTCAGGGTTTTGCTTCCGGGGTGTTCCCCTGTAAAGACGGCTACGTGAACATTAATGGCGGTTCAATTTTTTTCCCTAAATTGGCGGCCATGTTGGACATGCCCGAACTGCTCGAACACCCGGTCTACTCCAACCTTGTTGAGCAAGCCAAACCCGAAGTGGCCGAGGAATTCTTATCCATTCTCCTGCCCTGGCTTCTTGAGCGGACCAAAGCAGAGGTGTGGGAAGCCGCCCAGGCACAGAAAATGCTTAGCTCTCCCATTTACACTACGGAGGACCTGCTCGGCGATCCCCATTACAATGAGAGGGGATTCTGGGTTGAAGTGGATCATCCCCAAGCCGGCACGTTCAAGTATCCCGGCGCCCCCTTTAAAATGACGGAAACGCCCTGGCAAATAAGGCGACCGGCTCCCCTTCTGGGCCAGCATAACGAGGACGTATTGGGCGGCCTGGGATACAGGAAGGAAGACCTGGTGGTGCTGAGACAGCAGGGCGTTATATAGTTTCGGTCCGGAAATGGCCTTTTCCCGTCCGCCTAAGGCGGATCAACCTGCGGGATTCTTTGTACGACTTTAACGGAGGAAGTAACAATGGGGAAGTTACCGCTAGAGGGAATAAGAGTTATTGCCATAGGTGTTGTTTGGGCAGGCCCATTCGCTACCCAGCTTCTGGCCGATTGGGGAGCAGAGGTTATTCGGGTGGAAAGTCTGCACCATTTCACATTCCTCACCCGCGGCTTTCCCATGATCAGACCCACCAAAGAATTGGTCCGCGCCCGACCGACCTGGGTGACCGCCTATCCCGACTGGGACCCCGGCGAGAAGCCCTGGAACTCCTATCCGATCTTTCAGGCCCATGGCCGCAACAAACTCAGCTGTACCATGGATTTGAGGAAACCCAAGGGGCTTGACCTCTTCAAAAATCTGGTCGCCGAAAGCGATATCGTTATCCAGAACAACCCCACGGATACCATGAAAAAATTGGGTATCACGTATGAGACTCTAAGAGAGGTCAAGCCGGACATCATCCTGGTCGCCATGCCGGGATACGGCAGCACAGGGCCGTACCGCAACTATCGCACCCTTGGGTCCAATCTGGACGAAGCGGCCGGGCACACCTGGTTGCGTCGGTATCCGGACATGGACCCCTCTTCCGCCTCGGTCATCCTGTTCAGTGACGCCTCGGGCGGGGCCCATGGCGCTTTTGCAGCGTTGGCCGCGTTGCGCTACAAAAAGCGCACCGGAAAAGGGCAGTTCGTAGACCTGTCCCAGGTGGAAACAATCATGCCCTATCTTGCCGAACCCATAATGGACTATACAATGAACAAACGGGTCCAGGATACGCTCGGGAACCGCCACCCCTACATGGCCCCTCACGGCTGTTATCGCTGTAAGGGCGAAGATCGCTGGGTCGTCATTGCCGTGAACTCTCAGGAGGAGTGGCGGGCCTTGTGCGAGGTCATGAACAGGCCGGACCTGGAAGCAGATGATCGATTCGCGGATGTCTTGAGCCGTCAGCGCCATCAGGATGAACTGGACGCCGTGGTAGAAGAATGGACCAGCGAACATGAAAATGTCGAAGTCATGCATCGTCTCCAGGAAAAGGGCGTGGCGGCCGGTGCGGTACTGGACGACCGGGACGCCTACAACGACCCGCATTTAAAGGCCCGCGGCTTTTTCCAGGAGGTGACTCACCCCGATGTGGGGACACATCCGTATCCCGGGCTCATGTGGAAAGCCTCTAAGACCCCCAACGCCATCCGCACACCGCCCGTTTGTTTGGGGGAGCACAACGAATATGTCTACAAAGAGATACTAGGTGTTTCGGACGAAGAATACGCACAATTGGAGCAGGAGGGACACATCGGTACCGAACCCGCTCCTGACGCATTCTAGATGGAAATGATAGATTTCAGATCCTAGATCGTATTTGGCATGACTTCAATTTTCCGGATACCAAGACTTTTGGTGTCCTCCTTTGGTTTGAACGTAATGGAAGGAACGAGGGATTCCGAGTATGTAAAGCCTTCCGTCTCCCTAACATCACCGTACTTCGCCCGGAGCTCATCCATGGGACCGGCGTCCAAAGCCTGAATAGGGCAGCTGCTGACGCATACCGGTTTTTTAGCTTCGGCCCATCGGTCGATGCACAAGTCGCACTTCTGCATCTTCGCGTTCTCCTCAGCCCCAAACTGCGGCGCCTCGTAGGGGCAGGCTTCAAGACACATGCCACAATCGTCTTTTCCCAGGCATGCTTCCCTGTCTACTATTACGATTCCATCCTCATCCCGTTTGGTAATGGCCTCCGCCGGGCACACAGAAACGCAGTCGGGAGTCTCACAGTGACAACAGGTAGTAGGCAGAAAAGCGACGAACAGATTTGGGTACTCGCCCTTTTCTATGGTTTTCAGTCTTATCCAACTCGCCGGTCCGGCTGGTACGTCGTGCCAATCCTTGCAGGCGACCACACAGGCGAAACAGCCCATACAACGATTCTGATCCATATAGATACCTAACTGCATATTCACTCCTTTTCTACCTGCACCAGGGCCGTATGGGAAGGAAAGGATCCACCCGGCGAGGTTATACTTCTTGTCAGTATGTTGGGGCTGCCGCCATGGTCAATTCCGTTCTCATCCGGAGTGTACCAGGCTCCCTGGGGAAGGGCGACGACACCTGGCATGATCCTTTCCGTCACTTTGGCTGGGATCCGAGTCTCTCCCCGGTCGTTAAACACCCGGACCATATCTCCATCTTGAATCCCTCTGGTCTCGGCATCACGGGAGTTGATACTAATCGCCTGGACTTGTAGCTCGCGGAGCCACGGCAGATTATCAAACTGGCTGTGGGCGCGCCGCTTAAAATGAGGACTGATCAATTGCAGCGGGTATTTATCGGCCAAGGGATCATTCAGGCTCTCCCAGGTTTCAATGTACTTGGGGATGGCCGGTACGTGGGGGTGGTTCATCTTTTCCGCGATCCCTGATGATAGCTCTACCTTCCCCGATGGCGTGCGTAGTTGTGGCTGTACCGAACCGGAAGGTCCTGTTTTCGAGGTTTCCTCTGGTTTTAAGCCCTTCTTTTCAGAAGCTTTAGCCACCATTTGCCTGACCAATTCCTCATCTGATTGATCCGGATAATCGGTAATGCCCAGCTTCAATGCCAAGGCCTGACAGATCTCTAACTGGGATCTGGATTCACCCAGCGGCTCTATGGCTTTTTGGAGAATTGTGAAATCACGGCGTTTTGTACTGAAAATATCTACAGAAGGCATGAGGTCCCAACGCTCCAAAAACGTGCATACGGGCAATACGATATCCGCAAACCTGGCGGTTGCCGTCATGAACTGCTCGGTGACCAGGATAAATTCGAGCTTATTAAAAGCCTCGATGGCTTTGTTAACGTTACCAAGCTGATTCAGGTAGTTGTTATTGGATAGCCACATGAACTTATAGTCGGCCGGATAACCGCCGGCCTTCCCCTTAAGGATCGCATCCGTTAAGGAACTCACATTAAGCCGGGCACTGGAGTTCACGCTTGGGCCTCGGGAAGGGAGTGCGTTCCAGCGCGGAGGCGCCCCCACTTCGACTTGATTTGGCTGGAACGGAAAGGGAGGTACAAACCGAAAGTCTTTGACCGACGGCGCATAATGCTCCAGCCTCAGGTTGCCCGTGATTGTTTGTAGAGCAGCAGCCGTCCGGTGATACTGCTCACCGAAAGCGCTGCGTCCCGGTCCAAAGCTGTTACCAAGTATGGCCGGCTTTTCACAGGCATAATCTCGAGCCAGGTCGGCGATCGTGGTTGCCTGGATGCCGCTAATGGCCTCGGCCCATTGAGGTGTTTTTGCCTCTCCATTTTCCAGACCAAGCACATAATCTTTGAATTTATCAAATCCGGACGTATGGCTATCGATGAAGTGCTGGTCCTGCAAGTTTTCTTTGATGATCACGTAGGCCATGGCAAGCATGACAGCGGCATCAGTACCTGGTCTTATGGGAATCCATTGGTCGGCGAAGGCGGCCGCCGAGTCGGTGTATCTGGGGTCGACAGCTATGATCCTGGCGCCTCTTTCCCTGGCCCGAGCCAGGGACAACGACATGTTCGACCCCATTTCGGTGGTAGCCGGGTTCCAACCCCACATGATGATCAGTCGGGCCTCAAGATATTCTTCCGGTGTGTGGCCGGTATATCTTAACCTGCTCGATTTTCCAAATGTCAGGCCTTCGGCAAACGCATATCCTTCGCACGAGATATAGCCCCACGGAGCGGTATATCCGCCAAACTGACAGAGCAGGCTGTGAAAAGCTCCCACATGATGGAGAACATGTGGATCACACATGGAGCAGAAGTGAAGCAAGGAAGCATTACCGTAGGCCTCCTTGATTCTTTTCATTTCACCGGCGACGGTATCCAAAGCTTCGTCCCAGGAAATTCTGGTGAATTCGCCGGAGCCCCTTTCCCCGGTCCTTTTCAGGGGGTGGAGAAGCCGGTCGGGAGAATAGACCCGTTGACGATAGGCATGGCCTCGCAGACACATGCCGGGTCGCCCATCCTCATCAGGAACGGACTCAATTCGAATAATCTTCCCCTCCCTGACGTGCACCTTGAAATCGCAGGTTCCTCCGCAATGGCTGTTGCACACGGTATGGACAATTTTGTCCTTGCTTTCGATCCCTTCTTTCCTCATCAAATTCTCCATTGGCAGCAGTGTTTGCACCCGGTAATGACTTTGCCGTCATTTTTCTCTTTCCATTCCAACAGCCGCTCGTGACGGGTCTCTAGCATGTGCCTAGCATTTTCCAAAGACTTCATGGTGCAAACCTCCATTACGCCACTAGGTTTGAATTAGGGTCTTTTGAACATATCAGGCGCGAAATCGTCTTGTGGCCATGATTAAGATGTTCTGTCATGGCCTGGGAAGCCTGCTCTGGAGAACCCGCCTTGATCGCTTCCAAGATCCGCTGGTGCTCGCTGTTGAAATCATGCCCCAAAACAATGTGCCCATGGGCGCCATACAAAGAATACTGGGGCATGAAAGCCGCCGAACGACAGAAATCTATTTACACAGCGCGGGGATATGGAGCGAAAAGCCATATCCATTTATGAGGCCGCGAGACGGCATTCTCACAGAAAGTCTCACACGGATTCACACACGGCGCCACCAGAAAAAAAGAGGGGATTTCCGCTTGCGCGTAACCCCCTCTGTTTACTGGTATTTTCTGGTGGAGCTGAACGGGATCGAACCGTCGACCTCATGACTGCCAGTCATGCGCTCTCCCAGCTGAGCTACAGCCCCGAAACGCAAAGAGCTAAATTATCAAAATTTATCGGCACATGTCAATAGGATATTGACATGAATTCATGAAATTCCCTATAATCCATTTCAGTTCCTGCCGGAGTGGTGAAACTGGTAGACGCGCTGGACTCAAAATCCAGTGGACCTTGCGTCCGTGTCGGTTCGATTCCGACCTCCGGCACCAATAAAAACAAGGACTTATGGCACTTATCCGTAAGTCCTTTTTTTTTATGTGTCAAATAAAAAGTAAGCGTATAGTAAGCAGCACGGAAATAAAAAAAACCGGCCTCTTTCGAAACCGGTCATGGCATTTGATTCGATTGTCCAATTTGAGCTTTGGCTCGCCTGCCACACTCAAGAACAGATCGCCGAAATAGTCGGTTCACCACGACAAACAATAGCCGATCAAACGAGCAGTTTTGCCGAAATTGGCCATTTGACCGAATCCGGCAAAACCTCCGCGAATCACCTGGCCGACTTTGATCATCCCATTTACAACCTATGGAAACAGAGGACAATCCTTTGTTTCGTCTTTTGGGACGCCGTACCTGAGCCTCGTGGCTCTCTTTCTTCGTGATCCCGTTGGGGAGGGTCTTGACTCTGGGTGGCGGTCCCTTGGTTCCCAGGGCGGAACCAAGGGAAACATCATAGGCCGGCTCGATGGCCGCCAGGATGGACCCGAGCGTGGGTTCTCCAAGTGGAACCCACGCATGGCGGTTCATAAA
>JAFDKD010000232.1 GCA_019307165.1 Deltaproteobacteria bacterium
TGAGTTCAAAGCTGCCTTCCCCGATTTTGACGATCGACGATATCTGCTTGAGTTGGGGAAATTCCATTCGCTTGACCTCTTCAGCACCGAATGCTTCCTTAAGAAACCCGAGCACGTCGTCGATGCTCTTGACCACTACACCTACGTGATTGATTCCTTTGATCATGTCGTCTTACCTCCTTGGCTGCGTATTTTTTATAATAATCTTAATGGTGTCGCAACTGCTTTACAATAGGGTCCCAGGATTCAAGGGGTCGAGGGGCCGAGTGACCGTGCAGGAGCGTCGCCGTGCTCTTTCACTGGACCCCTTGACCCCTTGAATCCTTGAATCCTAATTTCTGACCATTCTTCTCACTTTTCTCGGCCCCGCCATCCAGATAAACAGGCAGGACAACGTGAGGCTCGCGAAAAACAGGGCAAACGGCAGCATATAGGAGCCCGTTATATCTCGAAGATACCCGGTCATAAAAGGCCCCATCGATCCTCCCAGGCCTCCGCCGATACAGATGACGGCAAAGATCAGACCGAAAGACCTTCCCAGAAATATGTCGGCGCTGACGGAGGGAAAAAGAGGCGCCGCGGCGCCATACCCCAGACCGAAGGAAACGGCGAACAGCAGCGGCATGATCCCGTCCACCCACGCCAGACTCATGAGGCAGAGGAGCCCCAGAGCCGTAACCACCCCCGCTAGGGTGTTGACCCGTTCCCGGCCGAGCACGTCCGACAGATAACCGAAGACGATTTTCCCCGCCGCCCCGGCGATCCCCAGAATACCGAAGTAGGACGCCGCCACGTGGCGCTCAAGCCCGAAATCGACCATGGCCGAGATTGAATGGAGCAGCGTACCCTGATACACCCACGAACCGAAAAAAAATGCAACCGCCAGGAGCCAGAACCGTTTGGTGCGAACCGCCTTCTTAAGGGTCCAATTCTCCCCCGCCCACGCCTCGTCCACCACCTTTATCGTCACCCTAACGCGCCGGTCTCTGCGGCGCCGATCGGGACTGTCTCCGTCCGGCATGAGGCCCATGTCCTGGGGGCTCCTGCGCGATAAGAACGCATTCAACGGGCCCACGGTCAGCAACAAGACCGCGGCCATATAAAGGTAGGTGTTGCGCCATCCGAACAGCGTGATGCTCTTCTCGGCCAGGGGGATGAAAATCAGCATGCCGAAACCGATTCCCGACATGGCAATGCCCAGGGCAAGACCCCTTTGTCGCTCAAACCATTTGGGTATAAATCCCGCGTGGGAGGAGAAACCGAGCAGGCTCACGGCGGCCCCGGCGAAAACGCCATATGCGATGTAGAAATGCCACAGGCTGTGCGCCCGGCTGGTGACGGCCAGGCACAGACAAAGCACCACGGTCCCGAAAGGGATGATCACCCTGGGCCCGAAGCGGTCCTGCAGGTGCCCGGCCAACAGCCCCACCATGGACTGCGAAAAAATAAAAACCGAAAAGATGCTCGACGTCGCGGCCCTGCTCCACCCGAACTCTTCGATGACGGCGAGAAAAAATACGGAAAAGGAATACCAGACCCCGAAAGCCATGCCCAGGGTCACAAACCCGACGCCTACCACCACCCATCCGTAGAAAAATGCGGTTCGCTTCTCTTCGACCGATAAGGCCGTATCGACATTCATGAGACGTTGCCTGTCAATGCCCCGCCCCCGCGTTCCAACTCGCGTCAAGGCCGACTGCCGGCAGATTTTATTTATAATTTAATTGATTTATTAATTAAATTTGCAGTAAGGTTATACATGGCCATAAGTTGTGGGGGTTGTCAACCCATAATTAGTGGGGCCTTCCGGGTTTTCAGTGGGTGAATATTGCGTTAACAAGCGCTCGTGCTCAGCGAAGCGTGTTCGTTGTCGTGTTCGTGTTCGTTGTCGTAATCGAGGAGATCATGCAGTTCGGTCATGAGTAGCTTGACGTCTATCGAGTTTTAGTCGAATACGCCGTCAGAGAGAGTTGGGAGCCTTACGCCGATTACGACAACGACGACGACAACGATGACAGCAAATTCAAACCATAACGAATCTCAATCCCGCCACGCTTCGGACGGGTGATGGCTGCCGCAGAAAGCCATGATAATTGAAATCGAGACGAGAGGTATCCAAATGTCCTATAAGCATGTCCTGGTTGAAAAAAAAGACGGCATCGCCGGAATCACCCTGAACGAACCTGAAAATTTGAACGCCCTCAGCCTGGAACTGAGGGCGGAACTTATCGACATCTTCCATAAACTCCCCGATGAGGACGACGTAAACGTCGTCACGATCACCGGAAACGGCAAGGCCTTTTGCGCCGGCGGTGACATTCGTACCATGGCCGGGGTCACACCCGTTGCCGGCAGAAAACGTCTCAAAAGCGGGCAGCGCCTGGTCAGGGCCATGGTGGACCTGGAAAAACCGATCATCGCCGTTGTCAACGGCGTTACGGCCGGCGCCGGGGTCAGCCTGGTCCTGGCTTCGGACCTCGTGATTGCTTCGGACAAAGCCAAGTTTCATTTCTCGTTCGTGAACATCGGCCTGGTCCCCGACTGGGGGCAATTCTATTTTCTGCCCCTCCGGGTCGGTATGTGCCGAGCCAAAGAACTCATGCTCACCGGCGGACCCATCGACGCCGTAGAGGCGGCGCGTATCGGCATGATCAACCGGGCGGTCCCCCTGGAAACCCTCTATGAAGAAGCCGATAAGCTGGCCGGCCGGTTTGCCGCGGGCCCGGGGCAGGCCTATGCCATGATCAAATGCGCCCTGAACAGGTGGCCCTCCACCCTCGAAGCCCTTCTCGAATTGGAATCCACCATGCAGGCGGTCGGTTTCAGCAGTGAAGACCTTGCTGAAGGCCGAAAAGCATTTCTTGAAAAAAGAAAGCCCGTTTTCAAGGGAAAGTAGCGTTTGTAAACGCCGGAATGTGAGAATTCATGCCAACTACAGCAAAAAGAGGCCGCGTCGGTAAGGGACGCAAGCCGGTCAAAGGAAAAGCGCGGGAAGAACTTCCGGTAGACACCGCTTTCCGGAAGATCAAAGAAATGATGTACCATCACGAGATCGTCCCCGGGCAGAAGCTGCTCTACCAGGCACTGGCGAAAAAGCTGGGCATGAGCATCACGCCCATTATACAGGCCCTGAACCGGCTGCAACTCTTGAACATCGTCTATTCTGAGCGAAACAAGGGGTTTTACGTGGGAGAGGCGGACCCGGCGGAAGCCCGGGAACTGTTTATCGCACGGGAGGCCTTTGAGACATTTCTGGTGCCCGCCATCATCAAAAACTTAACCGACGAGAAGCTGGAACGATTGGAGAAAGCCACCCGGGAACACGTGGAGGCCGTCTCCACGCCTCAATATCGCCGTATTCTGCTCTTAAAGGATACCAACTTCCATCTTCAGATGATTGAAATCGCCGGAAATCGGGTCATCCACAATCTGTGCAAGAACATCTTCGAGCAGATCTACCTGAAATACAGGCCCGAATATATGCGGGAAGAGAGGCTCAGGGAGGCTACAGAGGAACACTGGGCCATCGTCGGCGCCCTCAGGGAACGGGATGCGAAAAAAACCCGTCGTCTCCTGAAACAGCATGTCAAAAACGGCAGGGAGCATATTGTGGGGAGCCTGTGGCGGGGGGAGGATGCCGGTCTGGAGTTTTAAATTTAGATTTTGGATTGTAAAAGAGAATATCGAATAACGAACAAGGAATTTCGAATTCTGAAGTTTGACGCGCCGAATCGGCCAGGCTAAACAACATCCAACTTACATGAAACTTCGTTGAGTTGCGGGTTGCACGGAGGTTAGGTTTCTCTCGCAAAAAACGCGAAGGTCGCCAAGATAAGATCATTCGTGGTCGTTGTCGTGGTCATAATCGCCCTACTGCGCCCAACTTTCTCTGGCGGCGTATTCGGGCGAAACCCGATAGATGTCAAGCTGCTCATGACCGAACTGCATGATCTTCTCGATTACGACCACGACAACGACAACGAGTTCGCCCAAAAACGGCAGGATCTCCGATCCGCTCAATTCCTGTCGTCCCCGCATGAAGTTGGCGGGGACCCAGCGAAACGGAGGTCTGGATTTCCCGTCGTTGTTTGGCGGGGAATGACAGGTTGGTTTCCCGGCGTTCTCGTGCAGGGGCACCTTGTTTTCCCTGACACCTCTAATGGGCCTCCTTGAAATCCGACACTGTCTTCCACGAAGTTTCCTTCTCGATTAGACTGGCCGCCCCCCAGGCCAGAGGCGGCGCTGACACCCGACACCTTTCCGACGCGCAACGCGCAATCCGTAACATGCAACTCGATGCCCCTTCGACATCTTGCCGCGGCGTAGCTGTCCTGTAGCGAAGCCGGGTCCTTGTTCGATATTCGATGTTCGATATTCTTTTTTACCCTCGTCCCCTGCGCCCCCTTAATGTCACCCCAATCCCAACATCTCCCTTGCCTCGTCCACCGTGGCCGGTTCCCGCCCCAGCAGGCGCGCGATGGCAACGGCCTTTTCAACCAGTTCCTTGTTGCTTTTCGCCATTTTGCCCTTTTCCAGATGAAAGGTATCTTCGAACCCGACGCGGATGTTCCCGCCCAGCAGCACGGACTGGGCCACCATTTCAAAGGTGGTGGCGCCGATGCCGAATCCCGCCCACAGGGCATCCTCCGGAAGCGCGCTTTTCATGGTGATCATATTCTGTGCAATGGCGGGCGCGCCCCATCGAACGCCCATGCAAAGTTGGAAAATGGGCGGAGGGGCCACCCTGCCCGTCTTTATCAAGTGGCGGGCAATTTCAATATGCCCCAGGTCGAAGACTTCCAGTTCCGGTTTGACACCGGCATCGCGAATCATCTCGGCCATCGACTCCACATGGGCAAGGTAATTGGCGAATATGTGTGGGCCGAAGCTCATCGACCCCACGTCCAGGGAGCACTACTCGGGCCGCAGACGCAGTACGTGCTCGACCCGTTTTTCGGGACCGCGCATGGTGGCAAGGGGCGAAAGCCCCATGGGGTCGTTGTCGTCGGGTATGAACCGCGCGCCGGGCCCCGTCGTCAGGTTGATGATCATGTCCGAGCGTTCTCGAATACGCTGGAATGTCTCCTCGTAAAGGTTAAACGCCATAGCGGGTTTTCCCGTCTCCCTGTTCCGCACGTGGACATGAACCACCGAAGCGCCCGCCTCATAGGCGCCCAGGGCGCTCTCCGCTAACTCCGCAGGTGTCACGGGGAGGTTCGGATTAGTCTCGCGATCGCCCATTGAGCCTGTAACCGATACCGTGACCACGACCGGCCTGTTTCCCATTTTTCAGCCTCCTGTCAAAATTCCCCATATGAAACTTCGTATGGTTCAAGGTTAAGGGTTGCGGGTTGGGCGGCATTGATTTTCTCTTGTAGAGAACGCAAAGGTCGTCAAGATAAAGACATTGAGTATTGAACATTGAGCCCCCTTTCCCCGTCATCCCCCGTCAAAAAACGGCAGGATCTCCGATCCGCGTCCCCTCTAGTCGTCCCCCGCCAAAAAACGACGGGAGACCCAGCAATCATATCAAATCAAAATACAAATCCTTCCATTCAGGTTCTCTGGATTCCCCTTCGGCCGTGAGCTCAGGGCCGAACGGCCGCCAAATTCATGCGGGAATGACCGGTTGGCTTCCCGCCGTTCTCGTGCGGGAGCACCTTGTTTTCCCTGACACCTGACACCTCTAACGGACCTCCATA
>JAFDKD010000233.1 GCA_019307165.1 Deltaproteobacteria bacterium
AGTAGACCACCTGGGCCCCCATCTCCGTGATTGTCCTGTGAAAAACTTCCGGACGGGCAATTCCGGCAAAAGCCACAACCCGCTTTCCCCTGATATATTCAGGGCCGTAATTTGCACCGGTATTGGGAAAAACCACCTTTTCCGGTTTGTGTTCTGCGAAAAAAACAGGGGCTGACGGAAAGCGATTTCTCACCATGTCTATCCGCCGTGCGACCTCTGCATTTTCTCTCCATCGGGTCACAATGAAGACATGGGCCCGTGCGAGATGACCCATGGGTTCACGCAGGGGGCCCAGGGGAAGCAAACGCCCGTTGCCGAATGGATCGCCGGCATCCATGAGAACCACATCCAGGTCTCGTTTAAGAGCCACATGCTGGAACCCGTCATCCAGGATGAAAAAATCGGAACCGAACCTCTGCCGTGCATAAACGCCTGCAAGATACCGCTTGTGCGAAAGGACCACAGGGACGCCGTCAAGGTTCCGCGCCAGCAGGACGGGCTCATCGCCCGACACACGGCTGTCAACACGGGGGCCGTGGCCGTCGGATAACGCAAGGACCTTTTCCTTGTAACAACCGCCATACCCCCTTGAAAGCACGGCCACACGATACCCCTCGGCCTCGGCCCATTTACCCAGCATCATCACGGCGGGCGTTTTTCCGGTACCGCCTGCGGTCAGGTTCCCTACGCTCAATACGAACCCGTCCAGGGTTTTCTTTTTCAGCAACCCCGACCTGTAGGCCCCTAGCCGCATGGAAACGCCCAGACCATACAGCCGGGAGAATGACCCGATGAAGGGTCTCCACCACCACGCAGATTCCCCCCTGTAAATGCGCGTAAAATCGGGAAGCGTCGATCGATGAGCCCAGGGCGTTAAGGGTTGCGACATGAGAGGCCTTTCATCATGGAATCTAACCATCAGTTGTTTCCAGATATTGAACAATGCGCTCCACGGCACCGCGGTTTTCCCGCACGAAGCGAACGGCGCGTGCGCCCATTCCGGCGCGAAGCGCCTCGTCGGACAGCAGCATTGCCATGGCCGCGGACAGTTCGCCCGCATCCGCCACGCGCCTTCCTCCCCCTGAAGCGATCAGCGATTCGGACATGTCCACAAAATTGTGGGTATGGGGCCCGAACAGCACCGGGCACCCGAAAGCCGCCGGTTCCAGCAGGTTGTGACCGCCGAAAGGCACCAGGCTGCCGCCTACGAAACCAATGCCGCCGAGGCCGTAAAACCGCCCTAATTCTCCCAGGGTGTTCAGGACCAGCACGCGATAATCGCCCGCCGGATGCCGCATTTTGGTCCTCAGGACCGCCTCAAGCCCCATGTTCCGGGCCTCGCGGCCGATGGCACTCCCCCTGCCCACCTGTCTCGGCGCCAGAATCAACCGCAAATGAGGATAAACGGGCAACAGCGCCTTAAAAACCTCGAGGATCAGCGTTTCCTCGCCGGGGTGCGTGCTCCCGGCCACCCATATAACATGCGCCTCGGACAGGGAAATTTCAACCAACCGGGCCCGGCGTTCTTCAGGGGCCATGGGGCGCCATTCCCGGTCGAATTTGATGTTTCCCACGCGCCTGACCTTTTCCGAATCCACGCCGATCCGAAAAAGCCGCTCGCAGTCCAGGTCGGACTGCATCAGGCAAGCATCCAGCGAGCCCAGCATGCGCCGGACAAAAAAAGATGCCTTCTTGTAGGAACGGAACGTGCGGGGCGAAACGCGGCCGTTGACAAGCACGGCCTTGACGCCTCGCCGGTGCAGGTAGTCGAGCAGGCCCGGCCAGATATCCGTCTCAACGAGAACGAACAGGGAGGGACGAATGAACCGCGCCACAGGCCGGACAGCCCACCACGCATCCAGCGGCATGGTCAACAGCAGGCGAACGTTCCCGTGCAATTTCTCACGGGCGACCGCCATGCCTTTTGCGGTGCTGACGGTGAAGACAAGCTCCGTGTGCGTCAATTCGGAGGCCAAGCGGTTTGCGAGCGGCACGGCGGAAATCACCTCTCCCACGGACAACGCATGGATCCATATCCCGCCCCCCCTGAGCGACTCGCGGGGCAGGCTTGGCCACAGTCGCCTGAAAACCCGCTTTTTCCGCAGCACCGGCGCCAGCGGCAGGACCAACAGGCCGCCGACGGTCCACAAAAAATGATACAAAAAAATAAGTGCGTTGTAGCCGAAATTCATATTTCAATATCCGGCATATCGAATATTAAGAACACCATAACTCTAGTCATTCCAGTCACTCCAGTCACTTTTGATTCGCACCTCACACCCTGACCGGAAGTTCGATGATGAACCGCGTGCCTTTCGGTTGGTTGTCCTGAACCCGAATAAAGCCGTTATGATCGGTAATGATCGTATTCACGATGGCCAGTCCGAGCCCCGTTCCCTGTTTCTTGGTAGAAAAATAAGGCTCAAAGAGACGCAACTTGTTTTCCGGGCTGATGCCCTTGCCGTTGTCGGCCACCTCAATCCTGACCATATGCAGGATGCTGTTGAATTCGAGATCGATCTCCACCTTGCCGTCGCCGTCGATTGCCTCGATGGCGTTATCCAAAAGATTGATCATGACGCGCCTCATTTGTTCCTTGTCCAGATTGAATACGGGAACATCCCCGGAATCCTTGAAGACCATCTCAATGTCCTTGTGCGCGGTTCGATACACGCTCAGTGCTTCTTTAATAATTTCCCGGAGATTTGCCGGCGCCGGATTGACAGAGGGCATGCGCGCAAAATTGGAGAATTCATCCACCAGGCGCTTGAGTTCCTCCACCTGTTTGATAATCATCTCAGTGCATTCGTTAAATATTTTTTCATCCTCCAAGCCCAATTGCTCGCCGTAGCGTCGCTTAAGCCGCTGGGCGGAGAGCTGGATCGGGGTCAGGGGGTTCTTTACCTCGTGGGCGATTCGTCTGGCCACCTCTCGCCAGGCTGCCATCCGCTGGGCCTTTTCAATGTCCGTCAAATCCTCCAGCACGGCCACAAGCCCCAGATAGTTCCCTCGATCGTCACGCAGGACATTCAGGGAGACAAGCAAGCTCAGTTGTTTGCCTTCCAGGGGCAGCCGGATCTGCCGGTTCAGGTAACCTCTTTGAAAAAGCGCCTGGTCTTTTAAAAAACGCTCAATAATCCCGATATAGTCCTCAAGAAGAATATCTTTATAGTGCCTGCCGATAATGTCTTCCGCTTTGAAATTCAACATTTGCTCGGCGGATTTGTTTATGGTGAGAATGTTGCCTTCCGCATCGGCCGATACCACGCCGGCGGCCACATTGGCCAGGACGATCTCCATATAGAGTCGCCGCCGCTCCAGCTCGACGTTTCCCGCGATGAGTTCCAGGTTGGCCTTCTCCAGCTTGCTCTTGCTTGATTTCAGGTCCATGGCCATTCGGTTAAAGGAATTGACCAGGACCCCGATCTCGTCTTTCGCTTCGAGATCCACGAACACGTCATAATCGCCGGAGGTGATCCGTTTGGTCCCTTCAGCCAGTTCCTTTATGGGGATGGTGATCTCCTTGGAAAGATAAAAACCGAACCAGACCGAGGTAAAGATAATAAGCAACGTAACAATGGAAAGGGTGATCATGTGACTGGTCTTAATGGGCTTTTTCAGCATTTTGAGTTGACCGTACTCCTGGAGCCCTTTTGAAATAGCCGCCAATCGGTTCACAAAAGTCCCTGGGACAAACTTGGAAACCACCAGAAGGCCCACCACCGCCTTGGATTCCGTGCGGGAAAAAATGGGGACGATACCGCAGACCAGGTCTCCATGCGCGGAAGACTGGATAAAAGGCTTGTCCGTTCCCTTTTCCAGGGTTTCGCTGAGCAGCAGTTCGTCCGTCCCTTTGAAGGCGCTGAGGTCGATCTGGTGGTCCTCGGCCATGGACCTTGACTTAAGTTTCCTGGAAAATATCTCTAATTTAGCTAATCGATATTCTTTGCGTTTCTCATCAACATATTTTTGCAAATCTTCCTTTTTTGAGATCAATATGTAGCCTTCATAGGTGATCACCCGGCTTAGATTATTTCCGAATGAAAGCATTTCTTCGCTGATCCCATTGTAGTAATCGCGCCCCACCTCCAGCGAGCTTTTCAAGGAACGCTCGATTTGAAGGTTGAACCAGTAATCGATTGACGAAGAGATGAACTGGACGGAAACGAAAAAGAGAATGATGGTGGGAAGGAGCGAAAGCGTCACAAAGGCGAGAACCAGCTTGGTCCTGAGCCTGGCCCCCATGATGTTCCTTTTTCTTTCGAAAAGCAATTTGACCACGTTTCGAACGGTGAGAAACAGGACCAGTATAAGCAATATGACATTGATGTTGATGAGAGCGAAGATCAGGATGCTTTTTGAAATGGGGAGTTCGACGCCAAGATCGAAGGCCTTTGTCCCAAGATATGTCAATACGGATATGACGATGAACAGCAGGACGATCAGAATTCGTTCCCGCCGCCTTCGCTTGAGATCATGTTTTCGGGTTTCCTGATAATCGCTCATGGCAGTGCCCAATTAGCGCCCATCCATAAATGAATGACGGAAAAGGCACCGGCGGTGTCCAATTCAGAAATGAGACATTCTTTCGATGAGTAAGGCCGCATCCGGATGGACACTAAAATATAAAATCGACTGCATACCAGTCTGTCTTAAAATCCCAAAGAGAAAGGAAAAAGAAAACATAGTGCAGATAAAAAGGGAGTCTGATCTTATCCAGTTCCGCCATCATTCGAACCTGATATCGCTTTCCTTTGGTCAGAGTCGACAAATCCGCGACCTTCAGGTCCGATATTCTTGACATTGCTTCCTTGGCCTTCTCAAAATCGCTGACAACAACAGGTCGCCCGCTCTGTTCGGACATGACGATGGTATAGACCTTCTTCAGGCTGTCATAGTGGATATCATGGCTCACTTTAACGTTGGTTATGCCCCTGTCCCACCAGAAATCCCTCGTCTCATCGAGATCCACAAAAAAGGTGAACGTCGTCCTTATCCCGTTTTCTATGGCTGCCTTCATATCCTCGGTGAAGCAGTTGCTCACTTTGAACGAAACCGACAAATGCCCCTGGGTGGTACTCACCATGATTTCGGTGAGTGTCGTTTCTTCTCCACGAGCATGCGACACGTGTGCGACAGAAATAAATAAAAACAAAATGAATATACTTTTCAATTTCATTTGAATTATATCAAACTTATTAATTAATTTTATTTTATTAAGTTAGTTAATTGATAAACCAACTTTTCTTTATTCGAAAAAGGTATAATAGATGAATACCAGGTGAAATGCAAGCCGGATTTCGTCTGGAAACAATGGTGCGTCAAAATTACATTTATGGTGGGTCACAAACCGATAAGATGGATGAGCAGGACGCCAAGGGGGGCTATCCCGGGTAAAGATCCGGGTCCATAGAACCCGGCTTCGCTAAAGGGCAGCTACGCCGAGGCACGCCCGGCTTTGAGGCCGCCCCCATAGCGGCTGGACAGATAGGCTGAGGTTAAGGTTGAGCAACAGATTGACGTTTGTGTTTTCCTTTTCTCAACCTGGACCTTAACCTGAACCTGGCGAAGCCACTCTCAACCTGGCGAAGCCATGGTCCGCATTTCCGGTATGGCATAGCCGGAAAACTCTGACCCCCGCTGCACGGGATCTTCGACTGGCCCAGAGGACCAGGTTTTGCAGATGGAATAAAAT
>JAFDKD010000234.1 GCA_019307165.1 Deltaproteobacteria bacterium
GGTGGCGCCGTCGGCCAGTTCAAAACGTCCTATTCTTCGGGAACTTGCACCGGTAAAGGCGCCTTTTTCGTGACCGAAAAGCTCGCTTTCTATCAAGGGGGCGGGCAGGGCCGCACAATTGACCCTTATCAGCGGTCGATGGTTTCGCGGGCCGGCATCATGAACGGCGCGGGCGAGCAATTCTTTGCCCGTGCCGGTTTCCCCGAGAATCATGACCGCCGTATCCGTGGGCGCCACCTGCTCGACCCTGTAAAGGACATACTTGAGCACGTCGCTGGCGCCGATGATGTTTTGAAAGTTGTGCTCCAGCCTGATTTCATCCTGAAGGTATGCGGACTCCGCTTCGAGGTGCTCCGTCAGCCGCTTGATCTCGGAAAAGGCGTCTTTCAGCTTCTGTTCCGCCGTCTTTCGTTCGGTGATATCGCGGTTGCCGGCCCGAAAGCCCAGGAAGGCGCCGGTTTCATCGGTGACGGGGAGGGACACATGCTCGATCCATCGGGTCTCACCGTCCTTTCTTCTGATCCGGAACCGGATTTCATTGGGGCCGCGATGGTGTCGCGACTCCCGGTAGTGCCGGTCCCAGACCTCCCTGTCTTCCGGGACGATAATTTCCCGGTACAGCGGCGGGTGTTCGATAAATTCCCGGGCCTGATACCCGGAAATGCGCTCGGCCGAAGGCGAAACGTAACGCAATGAACCGTCGGCGTTTGCCCAGTACTCCCAGTCGTGGGTAAAATCTGCGACAATTCGGTATTTGGCCTCGGATTCACTGAGCGATCGGACGGCCCGAATCCGTTCCAGGGCGCTCACGAAAATCTCCCCCAGCAAACGGAGCCTGGGCACAAAATCGTCCCCGGGCACGTTTTCATTTCGATCCACCGTCATGCCGATCACGTACCGCACCCGGCCGTGGAGGGTCAGCGGAATGTGAAGACCGTAACGAAATCGGGCGATTTCCTTGGAGCTTGCCCTGTCTTTGGCGGCCTCCGGCGGAAAGTCCTCGGTGTTGATGCTCACGACATCGCCGGATAGAATCCTGCCCGTGATCCAAGGAAAATGGAGTGCTAAGTTGACCTCCTTGGGCACCGGAGTAATCCCCTTTTTCAAAGCGATATGCACCAGGTAGACGGCATTTTCTTTGGGGAGGACTTTGAAAAAACCGCACCGGTCCAAACTGAAAAGATCAAGGATCCGTTTCAGAGCGGACTCGATTTCCGGATCAACGTCATCGGGCGGCAGATCGATGAATCGTGCTGAAAGGTCCGTGAGCAATTGCTCGAAAAGCAGCTGCTTGCGGAGATCGGCCGTGCGTTCCTCGATCCGGTGCTCCAACAGTTCAGCGGCCCTGCGAAGGGCTTCCTCCGCCCGTTTTCGATCCGTGATCTCCCGCATCACGCCGGTCTGCAGGACGGGGGTCCCCGTGTCGTCGAACGTGGTTTTTCCGACCGTCTCGACCCAGTAGCGTTGCCCGTCCTTGCCAAACCACTGGAACTCGGTGGGGAGGCTTTCGCCTGCCGTGGTCCCGGTCTGGAATTTGCGGATCACTTCCCGCCGTTGTTCAGGAACCACATAATCCAGGAAATGTCGGGATATCAACTCGTCGGGTTCATAGCCGAAATGTCGGATTTGCGGGCTGATATACGTGATAATCCCGTCGGGTCTTACGGAATAGACCACGTCGTGGGAGTTTTCCACGAGCAACCGGTACCGTTCTTCGCTCGAGGCCTTTTCGGCGCGCCTTTGTTTCGCCTTTTGAATTGGGCCACCCTTTGACTTCATTTTTTCCGCCTGTGAACCGCAGTCCCGTTGAGTCTTCTCTTCCCGTTCCGCCAATGCATCAGCCGCCGGATGCTTTTTCGAATGACCCATAGGGGCGGTTTCAACCGCGACACCGAACGGGCGTTATTCCATACAATCCCGCCAAATTCTAATGCGTCCGAGACAGCCATTCTTTCTCTACCCCGCTTAGAAAGGCCTGTGCCTTATCAAGCCGTTCCGCCCCATCCATCGGCATTCGAATCCGAAGTCTGTTCTGGGCCGTAAAGCGGGATATGTTGGGATGCGCGCCGACCCAACCGAGGATGCGGTCCGAATCGACAGCGCTTGACTCGGAAAATGTCAGGGTCAGATCGTGCGGCCCCAGATCCAATCGACTGATGCCCATGCCCTTGAGCCGGAGTCTGACGCCCATGACCCCCAGGAGATTTTCAGCCTCTTTGGGCAGGGGGCCGAAACGGTCGCGGATTTCTTCCCGCACGGCGCCCAGTTCGGCATCCGCCCCCAGGCTGGAAAGTCTTCGGTACAAGTTGAGTCTCACGTCCGTATCAAGCACGTAGTCCGCGGGGAGGAACGCCGAGATATCCGCGTTGATTTCGGGATTGATGTCTTCCTGCCATTCCTCCCCCTTCAACTCCGCGACGGCCTTTTCGATCAGTTTCAGGTAAAGCTCGTAGCCTACCGCGGATATGTGCCCCGCCTGGTTGAACCCCAGTATGTTTCCTCCGCCGCGGATCTTGAGGTCGTGGAGGGCCAGGTGGAGGCCCGCGCCCAGGTGCGAGAAGTCCATGAGGGCCTTGAGGCGCTTCTCCGCGTCCCTCGTCAGCACGGTGCCCCTGGAAAGGAGCAGGTATGCGTAGGCCTTCTCCCTGGACCTCCCCACACGGCCCCTCAGCTGATAAACCTGGGCCAGGCCCAACCGGTCCACTTCATCGATAATGATGGTGTTTGCCGACGGGATATCGAGCCCCGATTCGATGATGGTGGTACAGACCAGCACGTCCACCTCTTTTTGCAGGAACCGCATCATGGTCCCTTCCAGCTCCCGTTCCTTCATCCGGCCGTGGGCTACGGCCATACGGGCATGGGGGACCAGTTGTCTCAACCGGTCCGCCACGCTGTCGATGGTCTGCACGCGATTGTGGACAAAAAACACCTGCCCCCCCCTGGCCAGCTCATTTTGAATGGCCCGGGCGATGAGCGGCTTGTCATAGGGGGAGAGATAGGTCTCGATATCGAGCCTGTCTTCGGGGGGGGTCTCGATCATACTCAGGTCGCGAACGCCCATGAGGGACATATGGAGCGTTCTGGGGATGGGCGTTGCGGTCATCGCCAGTACGTCCACCAGTGATCGAAACCGCTTGAGCGCCTCTTTCTGCTTGACGCCGAACCGCTGTTCTTCGTCGATGATCAACAGGCCCAGGTCCTTGAAGGCAACGTCCTTCTGCAGTATTCGGTGGGTCCCGATGAGGATGTCGATCCGTCCCGACCGCATTTCCGCCAGGGTCTGGGTCTGCTCGGCCCGGGTCTTGAATCGGCTCAAAATCCCCGTGCGCAGGGAATAGGGCGTCAATCTTCGATTGAAGGTGTCGTAATGCTGCTGAGCCAGGACCGTGGTAGGCACCAGGAGCGCCACCTGCTTGCCGTCGGAAACCGCCTTGAACGCGGCTCGAATGGCCACCTCGGTCTTTCCGAACCCCACGTCCCCGCAGATGAGGCGATCCATGGGCAGGTCCCGGGCCATGTCCTCCAGCACGGCCTCGACCGCCTTGATCTGATCCCCGGTCTCTTCGTGTTCGAAGGTGGCTTCAAACTCCCGGTAGAGGGGATCGGGCCGGGAAAAGGCGTAGCCTTTTCGGTACTTTCGGACGGCATACAGGTCGACCAGCTGTTTTGCAATTCTTTTGACGGAGCTTTTGGCCTTCTCCTTGGCCACGTTCCATGAGCGGCCGCCAAGTCGGTCCAGCCGGATGTCTCCGCCTTCCGCACCGACGTATTTCTGGAGAATGCTGATCCTGTCGGCGGGAATATACAGTTTGTCCTTTCCGGCGTATTCGACCACAATGAAATCGTTCGCCTTGCGGTCTATCTCCATCTTTATCAGGCCGGCATAACTCCCGATACCGTGCTCCTCGTGGACCACCAGGTCACTTTCCTTGAGCTGGCTGAAGCTGGACCATCTCAGCGCGTCCCGGCTCCTTTTTGCCGCCGGCTTCGCGGGGGTCCGTTTCGCCCCGAAAATTTCATCCTCGCTGACGACATAAAGCCCCCAATCCGGCCATGTAAAGCCCCGGGCAAGACGGCCCAGGCAGATGTGTATTCCGGGGCCGGGGGGAAGCTTGTCCCAGCCTTCCACCACGCCGTCCACATGGACATCGTAGTTTTGAAGGATTTTCTCGAGACGGTCGGCCTGCTGCCGGGTGCGACAGACCAGGGCGACCCTGCCCCGTGAGGCGCGCCACTGGGAAATACGCTGCGCCAGCGGCGAGAGAGACACCCGGCCCTTACCCGAAAGACTCAGGTCAAGGTCCCCGTCCAACGGGGCGTGGCCTGAAATTTCCAGGGTTTCCCGCGTGTCGGGGGCAAAGCCGAGGGGCAGTTCGCCCACTTGCAGCTGTTGATGGCGTTCCAGCCGTCGCCGGATTTGCTCGTACGGGATCAAGACCCCCTCGGTTTCGGGGAATGGCGCCCCCCGCTCCGCGGCTTCTTTTCTGAACCTCTCCAGGTCCTGAGCGAACCGTTTTTCGATTCTTTCTCCCGCGGGGGGCAGCCGGTGCGGATCGATCAGGATCACCAGGCACTCCCCGGCCAGGTATTCCGGCAAGGTGTCGAGTTGCGAATAGAAATGATTGAGCCAGGCTTCCTGCCCCGGGAATCGCATGCCGGCCCCGGTGGGCACGGGGAGCCTCCCCATGGACCGGGCCCTTTGGGTCGCAGCCTCGTCGATGACGATCTCGCTTGCGGGCAGGACCGTCATTTCCTCGATATGCTCCCTGGAACGCTGACTGGCGGGATCGAAGCGGCGGAGGGATTCCAGGCGGTCCCCCCAGAACTCCAGGCGAACCGGCATGAGCGATGAAGGGGAAAACAGATCGATGACCCCCACGCGCACCGAATAATCGCCCATTTCATCCACCAGGGAAGTCCGCCGATATCCCGCGGCCTCGAGGGTCCGGATAAACCGATCCCTGTCCATTTCCTCGCCCGCCTCCACATATTCGATCCCCTTGACAAAGCTCTTTTTGGGCAGGACTCTGAAACTCAGGGCCTCCATGGAGGTCATGAGGACGGCATCGGGAAGGGACAACATGGCGTCGAGGGCCTGCAGTCGGCGGGCCACGACATTGCCGTGGGGACTGAGCCCGGAAAGCGGGGACATGTCGTAGGGCGGAAATTCAAAAATGCGGGCGCTTTCACCGGGCATGAAAAACCTGAGTTCCCTGGTCAAGCGGGCGGCCGCCTTCCAGTCGGGCAGCAGGATGAGGCACGGTCTGCTCATCGTCGTGATCAACCGGGACAAAAAATAGGACCTGACGGCGCCTGAAAGTCCCGTCAGCGCGATGGGGCCGGTGCCCGTCTCGATCCATTTTTCAAGTGTTCTTATGTGGCCGTCTTCGGTCATGGATGGACGCTTTTTGTTTTGAAATCTACGCTTTCGCTGTTGTGAAATGTTCAGACTCAGTTATTTACCACGAAGCACACGAAGTGCACGAAGAAATGCATATTGATTGTCAAAAAACTCCTTAACTTTAGGCACTCTAGTCACTTTAGATCACTTTAGTCACTTACAGGACAGCAAAGAAATTGAGAATTGAAGATTGAAAATTGAAAATTGGTTGTGGCGCTGCGTAGCAGCGCATCCATAAATCTTCAATAACTCAATGTTCAATATTCCAGGACAGTAAAGAAATTGAGTATTGAGAATTGAAGATTGAAAATTGCTTGTGGCGCTGCGTAGCAGCGCATCCATAAATCTTCAATAACTCAATGTTCAATATTCAATGTATAGGGGGCGGCCTCAAAGCCGTGTCCTGTGGACCCGGATCTTTACAGGTCCCCGTTTGCTTTTGAGAAAAGACTTGACACTTGAAAGACATTCAAAAAAAGATACCGGACACATAGTATGTATTTAATCCGGCCGGATTTCCCTGCAATCCCGGCTTGCTGTCCCGAGCCATTACCGGAACCGGATATCGCGTGTTGCAGAGGAGGAAAGAACCATGGATTACAATCTCACGGACGAACAGAAGCAAATCGTCGAAGCCGCGCGCAAGTTTGCCTCAAACGAGTTTCCCAAGGTGGCCAGGGAATGTGACAGGGAAGAGCGGTTTCCCATGGATGTATGGAAG
>JAFDKD010000235.1 GCA_019307165.1 Deltaproteobacteria bacterium
CCCGGAAGGGCGAAGCTATTACCGGCACCTGAAGCAGCTGGGGCTGATCTATCTGTAATGGCATCATTTGCTGGCGTCCTGTGTGTGCCCGTTGGTGAAGTTCAAGGGAAAGCCTGATGCGGGAAATCCGCCTGTCCGGTTTGATGAGGGGGAGGGGTTTCCCTCCCTACTCTACTGCGCTCTGTGGTGGATTCTTTTATTGATTATTGAGGACCTGATTCACATGACAAACGAACAAAGTGTCATTCAGCGACTTGACGAGCTTTTTCATCCACGGTCCGTGGCCGTGGGCGTCATCTCCCACAGCGGCTCGTTGACCAATATTCTGAGGCGAATGGCATCACGGAAGGGCATCGGGTTCAGCAAGGTGATCAGCCTCGGCAACGAATGCGATCTCAACAGCGCCCACTTCATGTCATATCTGGGAAGCGATCAGGAGACCGGCGTCATCGGGGCCTATCTGGAGGGTATCGCGGATGGGCCCGCTTTTCTTGAGGCCCTTGGAAAGGCCGCCCTTCAAAAACCGGTGATTTTGTGGAAGCTGGATTTGACACCGGAGGGCGGGTGGGCCGCGGCTTCCCATACCGGCGCGCCGGCCGGGTCCCGCAGCGTATGGAACGGCGTCGTCCGTCAGGGAGGCGCCGTTCCGGTTGTCGGTTTCGAGGCGTGGGTGGATGCGCTGATGGGGTTTTCTCTGCTCCCGCCGGACCTGGGAGATCGAATGGCCATCGTCTCGGGGCCGGGAGGACTGGCGGTCTCGGCCGCAGAGGCGTGCGGCAGCGCCGGGCTGCGGTTGGCCGAACTGTCGGAAGAAACCCGGGCCGCGCTCAGCGGCATTGTGCCGCCCACCGGCACCAGCTTGCGGAATCCCATCGACGTGGGACTCTCCGCTTCCATGGAAATGGATATCTATATCGAAAGCGCGCGGGCCGCGGCCAAGGACCCGGGGGTGGACGCCGTGGTCGTGGTGGGCATTGGCCTGAACAGCGAAACGAACCGGCTATATACGGAGGCCATGATCAATGCCCGGTATGAGTTTCAAAAACCGTTCCTTATTGTCAACATCCCGGGATTCGAACCCGACCTGGGCACGCGGTTCTGCAGGGAGGGCGTTCCCTTTTTCGACACGGCGGAGCGGGCCATGAACACATATGCCCGGTTCAGGGCATATCAGCTTTGGCAGAAGGAAAGGAAAAAGACGTTTTTAAGACAGGATAACAGGATAAACAGGATTTAAATGAAAAAATCTTTGCGTTCTTGGCGAGAGAAATAATAACCCTAACGGAAGATGTTTATCTCGCAAAGGGCGCTAAGGTCGCAAAGAAAAAAATTTTGGCAGGATAACCCGTCTTCGCTAAAGGACAGCTTCGCCGCGGCCCCGCCAAACAACGGCGGGATCTCCGCTGCGCTCCGACAAGCAGAAGGAAATCAGAGGTCAGTGGGCGGTGGGCAGAGGGCGCAATTCTGTCGGACAGTTAGACGGTAAGACGGTCGGACAGTCCTACGGGTTTTTACTCTGCCTAAAGTCGGCAGGATCTTCGGCAAGTGTAAGTTTTAAGAAAAAATAGGTTCGCGCTCCCCCTCATTTTTCAATGTTCAATCATCAATATTCAATGTCTCTTGTTAACCTTGAACCTCTGAACCCTGAACCTTGGTAAAGCTTCTCAGAGGGGGATTTTCCCTATCAACTCCGAACCGTTTTCCGCCGCATTTTCACCATTCTTCAAGAGATTTTTCCGCATCTCGGCATATCGCGCCACTGCTTCCAGGGCACGGGCGGCCCGTTCAGGCTCCGGGAAGAAGGTCACCCCGTTTTTCAGAAGATGCTTGGAAAACGGTTCCTCCATGCTGCGAAAGCCGTATCCCACCACGGGCTTGCCGTAGCGTTCGATCAGAGGCGTAATCGACGCTGCGGTTGACGAATATATCTTATCCATCTTGGCCTCCACCTCATCCTCAGGTACGCCCAAGTGTTTCAAGGCCCGCCGAATGTTCTGCGGCGGCATGAGAAGATACATGAGAAGTGCGTCGCAACGCTCGTCGTCGAGCAGTGCTTCCGGGATTTCTTTCCAGTAGTGCCGGGGATTTTTTGTAAACGTGGTGTCCACGGGATTGGCTACGCTGGCCGTGTGAGGGACCATCTCGCCCAGCCGTTCGAGGGTTTTTTCAGAAAGGGGGGGCAGTTGAAGGCCCGCCCGGCTGCACGCGTCCGCCGCTGCCGCGCCCGGGCCGCCGGAATTGGTCTGCACGATAACGTTTCGTCCCGAGGGCAGGGGAAGGTTGCCCAGCGCCCAGCTGAAATCGAAAAGCTCGGTCACATTGCGGGCCCGGATGACCCCGCATTGCTTGAACATGTCCTCGTACAGGTTGTCCGGGCCTGCCATGGCGCCCGTATGCGAGAATCCGGCGCGCCTTCCGGCCTCCGAGCCCCCCACGTACAGGGCCACGATGGGCTTGTGGGGGACGATGGACCTGGCCGCTTCCATGAATGCGCGGCCCCTGCGTATGGCCTCTATATACAGGGTGATCACCTTCGTATGGGGGCATGCGGCCAGGTATTCCATGCAGTCCACGATATCGGTCACCGCCTCGTTTCCCACGCTGAAGGCCGTGCTGAATCCGAGCCCGTACGTGGAGAGATAGTTGAACAGCTGGGTCACGAAACTGCCGCTCTGGGAGGCCATGCCGATGAAGCCGGGCCTTCCCTCATGCTCCATAAAGGTTGTATTGAGTTTCCCGTGCGGATTGGCCACCCCGATGCAGTTCGGGCCGAGAAGCCTGATGCCGTATTGCCGCACCACCCGAATCATTTCCTTTTCCATATCGGCGCCGTCGCTCCCCACTTCCTTGAAGCCGGCGGTGACCACAATGGCGCTTCCGATACCCTTTTTTCCGCAGGCTTCCAAGACCTCGGAAACGATGCGTGTGGGCAGCACCATGACGGCCAGGTCGGGCGTCTCGGGCAGGTCCTTGACATCGCTGTACGCCCGAAGGCCGAGCACCTCGTTTTCCTTCGGATGAACGGGGTAGATGGGTCCTTCAAATCCGATGGCCTTGATGGACATGAGCAGATTGGTCCCCATGGCCGTTAGGTTGTTGGAGGCGCCGAACATGGCGATGCTTCCGGGGTTGGCGATGTGGTACAACGGGCTTTCGGTTATCGATGTGAACATGTTTGTTTTTCCCTATTAACAAAATTAAAAAAATTAACCACGGATGACACGGATGACACGGATAATTTAACGTCTCGGAAATTGTACAACTTATTGACATTATATATATTTATTCCATCTGCAAAACCCCCGTGCAGCGGGGGTCACAGTTTTCCGGCTATGCCATACCGGAAATGCGGACGACGAGAGTCTAGAGTCTAGAGACAAGAGTCTAGAGAATCGCGACTAAAGTCGCTCCTACACCGAAGGTGTTACATAATCGCATTACCCATGTAGGAGCGGTTTTAACCGCGATATAAACTTCGCCAGGTTGAGAGACGGCTTCGCCAGGTTCAGGTTAAGGTCCAGGTTGAGAAAAGGAAAACACAAGCGTCAATCTCTTGCTCAACCTTAACCTCAGCCTCGGCCTATCTTTTCAACCTTAACCTTAGCCTTAACCTTAACCTTTCTTTTCCTCAACCTTAACCTCAGCCTCGGCCTGTCTTTTCAACCTTAGCCTTAACCTCAGCCTATCTTTCCGGCCCTCTACGGGGGCGGCCTCAAAGCCGGGCGTGCCGCGGCGTAGGCCCGCTATCAGCGGGACGAAGCCGGGTCCTATGGACCCGGATCTTTACTGTATCTCCTGGAGGGCGGCGCGGCGGTCACGGGCGTTGTCTGCCTCCTCGTTCAGCAGGTCGATCATGCGGTCCAGTTCATTCGCCCATGCCTTCATCAAGTCCCTCTTCAGGGCGGCGATTATTTTGAGGCCCCTGCGGCGAAGGTGTCTCTTGTACCAGCCGTAGAAGCGAAAGGCAAGAAAGAGATTGAGTACGGCATACGTCCCCAGGGCGGCGAGCCCTTTGCCGCTGAAGAGGGTATGGACCAGGGAGAGCAGGAGGGTTGAAACGCTTCCCACACCCGGCGCGGACATCGCCTGTTGCCACGCCCCCTTGTCGGCCAGGGCAAAAAGCAGCAGCAGAAAAAGCAGTAGATAGGCCGCCCATTGAAAGAAACGGAACACCGGCCGATACCCGCCGTTCACGCCTCCGGCATGTGATGCCGTCACCTTGAAAAAACGGTCTCCCAGGTCTTTAAAACGCGCATCGATATCCAATGCATGTTTCAGGCGCTCCGAATACGCCTCGGGCAGGGCCGCGCGAAGGGCCCGGGATCGGGCCTGATCGTCCACCCATTCAAGACGTCTTTTCAGGGCAATTGCGATTTCATCGGGCGGGGCGTATTGCGACAGGTCTATGGCGCCCCCGTCCCCTTGCCCCTTGCCCGCCTGAAATACATTGGCGAGTGTGCCGAGTCCATAGCCGGGTCCGATCAGGGCTTCCGCCCGTCCGTGGCCCGCAAGGACTTCCGGGGACATGTGCCGGTCGAGCCAAAGGTCCATGACCTGCCTGCCGGATTCCACCCATTGGTCCCGGCCCTGTTCCAGAGATCCAACGGTTTGTTCCACCGCATCGATATAGGCCGACAAATTTTCAACTTCCCGCTGGAGACCCGATGCAAGGGTCCGGACCTCAACGTCCAGGTTGGCTGCCTTGATCGCCGTCACCTGCTTGACGTTCCGTTGCAGAAAAAGTTGCTGGCGGAATGCCTCGAACTGGTTCCAGGGGCTCGGGGGGGCGCCTCCCGCCAGCGCCTCATCGGCCGAGAGGGGGTAAATGAGCGGCCGGGGTATACCGCTCCCCGCGATATGAGATCGGAATCCGTCGGCGACCGACTTCAGCTGCTCGTAGGCTGTTTCGGGGGGGCTGCCGGCAAACAGTATATCGACCTTGTTCAGAACAAATGTGAAATTCCGGTGGGCCTTCGGCGCCATGTCCAGAAATTCGTAAAAGCTGGCGTCGGCGTATTTTTCCGGGCTGCTCACCCATATCAGCATGTCCAGGTGTTCGAGGAAGTTCAGGACCTGCTCCCGATGGGCCCCTGCGAGGCTGTCGAAGTCCGGAAGATCGCAGAGAAGGACCTGACGCACCGCATCCCCCTGGTGCAAAATCTCCTGCCAGGGCACGTCGCCGAGGGAGAGGGGGGGAAGGGCCGGGGTCTCGCAATGTCTGTAGATCAGCACCCGGTCCGTATGAGGGCGTCGATGGCTGACCGAAGCGATGGCGGTCCCGGCAAGGGCGTTCATCAGGGTGGATTTTCCCACGCCCGTGCCGCCCAGGAGCCCGGCAGTCAGGAATTGCCCGTCGATGTCGTTCAGTTTTGCGTACAGTCCCTCAACTTCCACGCGCAATGACCGGCGCTTTTCTTCCGATATGGAAAGAAACCCCCCGGTCGACAGGATGGCCCTGACGCCGTCAAGACGGTGTTTCAGTTGTTCAGCGGGATGTTTCATGGGTTACTTCCCCTTTATTTCATCTGCTAAACCCCCGTGCAGCGGGGGTCAAAGTTGCCCGGCTATGCCATTGCGGAAATAAGGTTTCAGGTGTCAGTGTTCAGGTGTCAGTACGAATAATAGACTTCGACGCTGCTGTGTGTTGCTG
>JAFDKD010000236.1 GCA_019307165.1 Deltaproteobacteria bacterium
TCACCTCTATGTTGTTCAGTGTCAGCACGGAAGGCCTTTCTCGAGACCTTTGAAAACGGGCCTCAAAGGTCTCATTGCTCAATGTAAACGCCTGGAGACAATGGGGGTGCGCACCATCCGGAAACCCGTCGCGGGATTGACGGCGCGGGCGCCGGTGTGGAAAATCATTTCCGCCCGGGCGTTAGTCGCTACGCCCAACGCTACCGATCAAACCATAGGGAAAGAGCCCGGGGAGTCCACATGACCTCCCCGGACCCCGGATAGTACTATTTCTTTCCCGCTGCTGCCACTTCCGCTATGCGTGCCTTTATGATATCGCGATGGGCCTTGTACCAGTCCTTGGCAACGATGAATTTCGTTCCGTCCCACTGGTAGGCCCGCACCCAGCCGCCACCCTCGTGGTCCTCGGGGGTGATCTCCAGGGGCGGCAGGAACCCGCCCAGGGTGAAACCCTTGATATGTTCGTATGCCTTGGCCACTTTCGCCCCGGTCACAGGGAGGCCGTAGAGCTTGATGGCCAGGCGGACGGCCTCCACCTGAAGGGCGGCATAGTAGATGCCCCGGTTGTAATATCCCGTGGTATCCCAGTGCTTGGACAGGGGTTTGCCCTCTTTCTTGTAAAGGGCCTTGATCTCCCTGTGGATGGGAAAGTCATGTCCCAGGCCGGTGAACTGAAGGCCCACCATCCCTTTGGATATATCCTTGCCCGCGGCCGCCACATCGGTTTCGCAAACACCCCAGATAAGGCCGATGTAGTGATCCAGGGAAAAGCCCTTGCGGACCAGTTCCTTGAAGGAGACCGAAGGGGCCCGGCCGAACAGATGGGCCACGACCCAGTCGGCCTTGTAGCGTCGGGTGATGTCGGTCACCTGGGCGCCCATCTCCACGCCCGGGGAGGGTACTGCGAACATTCTCAATTTGAATCCCAGCTTTTCCTGCAACAGTTCCAGTATCCGGATGGGTTCTTTTCCGGCGGGATTATCGTAATAGAGATACGCGATTTTGAGGCCCTTGATGGACTTTCCCTCTTTTTCCTCAATGTACTTGATCGCCGCCGTGGTCTGGGACCAGTAGCTGGCCCCCGCCGGAAAGAGATAGGGAAACCGCTTGCCGTCGGCCGCATCGGCCCTGCCGAAGCCGGGCGTGATGGCCGGGATCTGGTCGGCGGTGAGCTTGGGCGTCAGGGCGTAGGTGTGGGGGGTTCCAAAGGTGTTGAAGGTAACCATGCCCTCCATTTTCTGGCGCTGGTAGCACTCCAGGCTGCGGTTGACGTCGTAGCCGTGGTTGCACATGCTGAATTCGACCTTATGACCCTCAACGGTCCCGCCCTTACTATTAAAAACCTTGATGAAATCCTGCATTCCCTGACCAACGGGAGGTCCGAGCGTGACGAGCCTGTCGTAATCCACGTGCAAGCCGATCACGATGGGCTTTTCTGCAATTGCAGGCCCAGCCAGGACGAGTGTCAGGACGAATAGCGCCGCCAGGACCCCCATGCAATAACGTCTCGGTTTTCTCATAATACCTCCTCCTTTCAAGAGTTTGGAAAAAGGTTAATAGGAAAAGGGCCACACCCTGAAGTAATCCTTGATGTTCCTCCAAAGCTTGTTCAGGCCCTCAGGTTCTACCACGAGAAAAAAGATGATCAGGGCGCCGAAGGTGACGACCTGCACGTTTGCAAGGATTTCCGTGCTTGCCCCGCCAAAAAAGGCATCCCCCACCCAGGTGCCGGAGATATCCAGGACAATGGGGAGGAGAGAGATAAAGATGGCGCCGTAGATGGCCCCCAGCACGCTCCCCAGTCCGCCGATGATGACCATGGCCAGGTAATCGATGGAGATGATGAGGGAAAAGCTCTCGTAGGTGGCCACCTCGTAATAGAAGCAGTAAAGCGCCCCGCCCACGCCGGCATAGAAGGAACTGAGGGCAAAGGCCGTAATCTTGTACCTGAAGACGTTGATCCCGATGATCTCCGCGGAGACATCGTTGTCGCGGATGGCGATAAAGGCCCTGCCGACGCGGCTGCGGACGAGATTGAGGGCGAAAACCACGGCCACGGCCAGTAGGACAAAGATGATATAGTATTTGTACCTCAGGATGGCCTCGCCGTCCTTGGTCGCGGGGATCCAGCCGAACAGGTCCGGTGGGCTGAGGTATATGGAGGAGAAGGCCCCTCCGCTTACCCATGTCCAGTGGTTGATGACCCACTCGATGATGAACTGGGCGGCCAGCGTGGAGATGGCCAGGTAGAGGCCCTTGATCCTCAGCGAGGGGATGCCGAAAAAGGAGCCCACCGCGGCGGCCATGATCCCCGCGGCCGGCAGGCAGAGGAGGAATGAGACCCCGTAACGGCTGTTCAGGATGGCGGCCGTATAGGCCCCCACCATCATAAAGGCTGCATGGCCGATAGAGATCTGGCCCGTGTATCCCGTCAGGATATTGAGGCCGATGGCGCTGATGCAGGCAATGCCGATAAGATTCGCCAGGTTGAGCGCGTACTCGTTGGCAAGGAGGGGAAAGATGATATAGAACGTGACGACGGCGGCCATAATGGTGTAGCGCTGCAGCGGGACAGGGTAGAGGGCCATGTCGGCCCGGTAGGTCCTCTTGTAGTTGCCGCATTCTCTGTTGATCATAGGATGGTCCCCAGACCGAAGGTCTTGTCAATCTTGCAGTTCATAAACTTAGACACGCTCGATGATCTCCTGCCCGAACAGGCCGTAAGGCTTGAACATCAGGACCAGGATCATCAACACATAGGGGGCGAAATCCTTGGTCCCCCCGCCGACCAGCGGATCCAGATATCCGGCGGCGAGGCTCTCCACGGCGCCCACGATCAGCCCTCCCAGAACCACGCCGATGACGCTGTCGAGCCCGCCCAGGATCACCACGGGAAAGACCTTCAGTCCAACCAGGGCGAGCATGGAATCCACCCCGATCAGGTTTCCCCATATGACGCCGCCGACCACCGCGACCACGCCCGACAGCACCCAGGCAACGGCAAAATAATGCCGCACGTCAATGCCCATGGCCAGGGCGGTCTGCTGATCGTCGGCCACGGCCCGCATGGCGATGCCGCTGCGGCTTTTGAGAAAAAAGTAGCCGAATCCTGCCAGAAGCACCAGGCTGACCCCGCAGGCCACCACATAGATGGGCATGATCAGGACGCCGCCGACCTCCCAGGGCATGTCCCTGATTGGCAGCTTTATATTGTGGGTGGACGCCCCCCATAACATGGGGGCAAGCCCCCTCAGGACATAGGCGAGGCCGATGGTGGCCATGATGACGGAGACGACGGGCCTGCCGATAAGGGGTCTGAGCATGCCCCTTTCCACAACGATGCCGAAAACCACCATGCCGGCCAGCCCGATGAGAATGGCTATGAAAAGGTTCACCTTCAGCGATTCAATGGAGGCGACCACGATATAGCCGGCGAACATCACCAGTTCCCCCTGGGCGAAATTGATGGCATCGGATGCCTTGTAGATGAGCACGAACCCCAGGGCGATAAGGGCATAAAGCATGCCGATCAGGAGACCTTCGACCAGCAGCTCCATCATAAACTGGAAGTTTTCAGCAAACCATTCAACCATCCGTGAACACCTCCACTTCCCGAATCTTCAGATTCGCATTGATCGAGGTCGTTCGACCGTCCTCATAGGTGACTTTTGCCTTTACCTCCACACTGTCCCGGTCCGAGTAAAGGGCCTCGATGAGATCCGCGTATTTTTCCGCGATGAACCGCCGTCGGATCTTGCGGGTTCGCGTGATCTCCTCGTCGTCGGGGTCGAGTTCCTTGTGGAGTATGAGATACCTGTGGATCTGGGCGCCTTGAAGCTGCTCGTCATCGGCCAGGCTCTTGTTGACCCGGACAGCCTCATTATAGATCAGGTCATAGACCTGGGGCTTCTGGGCGATATCGGTGTAGCTCGTATAGGGGATGCTCCGTCGTTCGGCCCAATTTCCCACGGCCCCCTGATCGATGTTGATAAAGGCGACCACGTAAGGTTTATCCATGCCGATGGCCACCGCCTCTTTGATGTAGGGGCAGAATTTCAGCTTGTTTTCGATGTACTTGGGGGCGAAGATGGTCCCTGTCGACAAGGTGCTGACGTCCTTGGCGCGGTCGATGATCTTGAGGTGCCCGTCCTTATCCACAAAACCGGCGTCCCCGGAATGAACCCAGCCATCCTCCAGGGTCTCTGCCGTTGCCTCGGGGTTCTTGTAATAGCCTAGAAAAACCCCGGGACTCCGGTACAGGACCTCCCTATCATCGGTGATCTTTATTTCCACTTCCGGCAAAGGGGGCCCCACCGTGTCGGACTTGATCGAGTCGTCTTTGTGTATAGAGACCAGGGCGCTGCTCTCCGTCATACCGTACACTTGCTTCAGGTTGATCCCCAGTCCACGGAAAAACTCAAAGATCTCGGGGCCGATGGCTTCCCCGGCGGTATAGGCGACTCGCACGTTTTTCAGCCCAAGATGGTCTTTTAGCGGACCGTATACAAAGAACTCCCCCAACCGGTATAGGAAACGAAGGCCGGGAGAAACAGATTCATGGTTCATTTTGCGAATGGCAACACGGGTCCCCAAATCAACAAAAAAATGAAAGAGTTTCCGCTTCAACCAGTCTGCATCCTCCATCTTGATCATCACATCGGTAAGGATATTCTCCCAGATCCGGGGGGGACAGAAGAGATATGTGGGCCCGATGTCTCTCATGTCGGATAAAACCGTAGCCGTGCTCTCCGGGCAGTTGGCCGTAAATCCCGCGCAATAGGCCTGGGCCACGGAAAATATGAAATCGCCGATCCATGCCATGGGGAGGTAGGCCATGACCTCCTCGGTATCGTTGAGGCCCTCTGCTTTGACTGCGTTTTGCGCGGTCGTGATGATGTTCCAGTGAGAGAGCATGACCCCCTTGGGTTTGCCCGTGGTGCCGGAGGTGTAGCAGATAACCGCCAGATCATCCTTTTTGCCCTTTCCTAACTCCTCTTCAAAATAACCTTCATGGTCGGCGGCGAATTTTCTGCCTAGGTCCTGCACCTGGGCAAAGCTCTTGAGGAAGGGCTGTTTGTAGTCCCCCATGCCTCTGGGGTCTTCGTAGATGATGATTTCGAGATGAGGGCATCTATCCCTGAGGCCCAGCAGTTTGTCGGTCTGCTCCTGATCCTCGGCCACCGCAAATTTCGTTTCGGAGTGATTCAGGACGTAATGCATCTCGTCTTCGATAGCGTCCTGAAACAGGGGCACGGGAACGCCCCCCAGGCACTCGGTGGCGACCATGCTCCAGTAAAGCTGCGGCCGGTTGTCCCCGATGATGGCCGTCTTGTCGCCCCGCTTGAACCCCAGGGAAGCCAGACCCAGGGCAAAGAGCCTGACCTGTTCCAGGTATTCCGTATAGGTATAGGACATCCAGATGCCGAAATCCTTTTCCCGGATGGCATCCTTTTTCGACCCATATTTTCTGACGTTTTCCAGCAAGAGGTTTGGAAAGGTTAATTCCATCGCGTCGGGTCCTTCCGTGAGTTCCTTTTCACTGATCAGGGCTTCGGCTCGGATGACGGCGCATCTCGTTTAGCGGCGCCTCCCAGATAAGCCCGAATTACGCCGGGGTGAACCCGTATTTCCTCGGGTGTCCCTTCCGCGGATCCGGTCGGATATGTCCATGACAAATCCCATATCATGTTCGATAAGGACAATGGTCTTATCCAGTTCCTCGTTGGCATCCAGGATAAACCGGGCCATGTCTTCCTTTTCTTCCAGGTTCATCCCCGCCATGCATTCGTCCAGAACGATAAGTTTGGGCTCGAGGGCCAGGGCGCGGGCAAACTCCACCCGCTTCTGTATGCCGTATGCCAGGGGGCCGACCACCGATTTCCGGACATGCTCCATTTCCAGGAAATCGATGATCTCCTCGACCTTCCTGCGGGTTTCGATTTCCCTTTTCTGAGCCTTTCCCCAGTATATGCCGCCCAAAATCACCCCTGTTTTCATCCGCGCATGGGCGCCCAACATGATGTTTTCAAGGACCGTCATGCCCTTGAACAGGGCAATATTCTGGAAGGTTCGAGCGATGCCGAGTCCCGCTACTTTGTGGGACGGCAGTTTGGTGATGTTTTTGCCGTCAAAATGAATTTCGCCGGTTTCAAAGGGATAGACTTTGTTGACGCAGTTGACGAGGGTGGTTTTTCCGGCGCCGTTGGGGCCTATGATGGCGAGAATTTCTCCCTGATTCACCTCGAAGTCGATGAAATTCAGGGCCCGAACCCCCCCGAAATCCTTTGAGACCTGATTTACCTCGAGCAGAGCCATAAATCCCTTCCCAAAAAAGTAAACCGCATGAGGAGTCGAAATCTATACTTCTTGTTTGTTCTTACGATGGCACCCGGAAATAGATGTTATCCGGATGGAGCGAGAGGATTTCCGTTGTTATTCGGCGCCGGTTCGGAGAGGAACATTCTCATCGGAACAACGGGGTCCGATAGAGGCAGAGGGGTAGGACCGATGCGCCTTTTAAAGGCCTGAATATACTATCCGGCCGTTTGTGGGGATTGATCCTGCCAATGTTTTATCGAGATGTCAACCCTTTTAATAGTAATTTATTTCAACCCATAGACAAACCCTCGGCCCCCGGAGTGCTTAATACTCAGACTTTATGTTGTAACGGCAGGCAAAGGCGGGAAAGACGCCCCGGCCAGGCGTCTCGTATTATTTGGATGTTTTATAGGCTGCACCAGCGTGATTCCGGTCTTCATCTATCTTGCCTTTTCTCTACCTCAACCTGACCCTAAACCTGGCTAAGCCGCTCTAGACCAGCATTTCCAGTTCCTTGATCAAGTCGGAGAATTGACCCGCTCCCTGTTTCAACTCCTCGAAAAGGTCACGTTTTCGCTCCAGCGTATTATTTTGATCCCGAAGCGCCGCATCCTTTGTAAGCGCCGTTCGATCTTCACTCTCCGGGTATCGATACCCCTGTTCGAGGAGGGCGATGAATTGGCATAGGCCTGCAGTTTGGGATTCAAAGGGCGGAAGGCGCCCTGGGAAATGCCATCTTCGATGATGGTTTCAACCACATGCGTGAATTTCCTTTTCTCTTCCCGAATTCTTTGAAAATCCGCCTCAGGCAATTGGCTTTCCTCACTGAAGAAGACCGAGAACATGGCCAGGTTCTCGATGACCACGGTGTTGAGATGACGCCTGATAAAAAGCCGAAGTTTTTCCGCGGGGGAGAGTTCCATGTTGGGAATTTCATAGATGTAGCCAAAGAAGGTCTCCAGGGCCTGTATGTAAATCTGGGAAAGGAGGTTTTCCTTGGAGGAAACATAGTGGTACAGGGCCGGTTTGGTCACGCCCAGGTCCTCCGCCACGTCATCCAGCGTGGCCCTCCGATAGCCCTTTTGGTGGAAGATTTTTACGGCCGAGTCAATGATCATCTGTTGCCGCAGGCTTTTTCCCTGCGCTTTGAAATCGAGTTGCCGCGCTTTGCCCATTATCTGCTCCTTCGTCGTCAAAAAATTCTTGACGTGTCGGGTTTCGGGTGATATTTTACTTGCTGGTAAGTAAAGTTTCCGGCCAGTAAGTAGCCATAGATTCAGCGCCCATGTCAAGAAAAAACATCGCCGATTAACCTCGTTGCAGGGAGGACAAAATGAGCAATGACGCCGAAATCAAAGAAAAATCAAAAGGGACCGATGACACCAGGAACTGGGATGATTTTCTGAAGTCCTATTATGACAAGCCCCAGAGCGTCAAGACCTGGTCCGGTTTCGATGCCAAGGAGATCTATACGCCGGAAGACCGGAAAAACGAGGATTATCAAGAGAAAATAGGCGACGCGGGAGAATTTCCATTTACGCGGGGGATCCACCGCGACATGTTCCGTGGCCGATACTGGACCCGCCGGGAGGTGGTGGGCATCGGGTCTCCGGCAGATACGCACGAAAGGGCCGCCTATTGCTTCGAGCAGGGCGCCATGGGCATGAATACCATCGCGGATGTGA
>JAFDKD010000237.1 GCA_019307165.1 Deltaproteobacteria bacterium
CGTTCTTCCGAAATCAATCCCTGAGAGACATCCGTCTGATGGTAAGGGATCTGAAGGTGTTCGGGGCGCAGGACAACGGCATGAAGGAAACCGGATTTGGAGGCATTGCCCGGAAAAACATGATCCACCGCCTTCTGCGAGGCCGTTACCCGGCCATGCCATAGCAGGCACAACGTATTGACGGTATTGCTTCTACTCACCACTGAATTCCGGTTTGCGTTTTTCCAGAAAGGCTTTTATTCCTTCTTTGAAATCCCGGGTCTCGAATGAAACGGCCTGCATATTGGCCTCGATTTCCAAAAGGGAATTAAGGCTCGCCGGCCAGTTGTTTAGCGCGCTCTTTATCATGGCATATGAACGTCCCGGTCCTTTGGCAAACTTCGCGGCCAGCGCCATAGCCTCATCAAGAAGTTCATCATGAGGGAGCAGTTTATTTAACAGGCACATATCGTTTGCTTCGTTGGCATCAAAAATTCTTCCCGTAAGCATGCGCTCTTTGGCTCTATGAAAACACACCCGTAAGGGCAAAAAATAGAACCCGCCCATGTCCGGGACCAGCCCGATACCCGTAAAGGATTCGGCGAATTTGGCCTTTTCCGAGGCGTAAATGATGTCGCTGGCTAGGGCGATATGGAAACCTGCGCCGGTAGCCGGGCCATTTACGGCTGATATAATAGGCTTTTCGAGGTCGACCATATACTTGATTAATTTCTGAACGTTCTTCAAACGATCCCTTCCGGCCGGTGACGTAACCCCTTGCATCGTCCGGATATCACCGCCTGCGCAAAAAGCACGTCCGGCCCCGGTAATTACAACGACCTTAACCTCGCTATCGGTTTGATAGCTGAACATCTCTTCTTTCAATTCTTCGCGCATGACGAGGTCAAGCGCGTTTAGTTTGTCCGGCATATTTAGTGTTATGGTTGCAATGCCGTCCTTTCTTTCGACGATTATGGTTTCGTAAGCCATGCGGCCCCCTTTTCTTTTGGGAATGCGTCAATGGATAACATCTCTATCCAGGTTCATTTCCAAGAATCGCAACAGCGCTTAACTGGGGTGGACCGCCAAAGGTATGGGAAAGTCCCAGTCGCGGGTTCTTGATTTGTCGTTCCGGGGTGTCCACTTTTTGCTGGAGTTGTTTGTAAATTTCATACGTCATTCGCAAGCCACTGGCGCCCACAGGATGGCCAAAACATTTCAGGCCGCCGTCTATATTGACCGGAAGTCCGCCCTGTCTGGTAAAGAATCCTGAGTCGATATCTTCCCTGGCTTTTCCCCATTGGCTGAACCCGAAATTTTCATATATGACCAGTTCGGTTATGGTAAAACAGTCGTGAACTTCAGCCACGTCCAGTTCTTCCCTGGGATTCTTGATCCCGGCCATTTCATAAGCTTTTTGGGATGAGGTCATGAGCGCGCCGAATTTCATCCAATCAAACCCGGGCCGGACATGCGGCAGCAGGGCGTCCATTGCAATACCGAACCCTTTAAGATAGATGGGATCGGGGCGAAAACTTTTTGCCAGGTCCTTTCGGGTAATAATGGCGCATGCCGCTCCGTCACTGTTCCCGCAGCAGTCAAATAGACCCAACGGCCAGGCAATCATCGGGGCATTGACCACTTTTTCAAGGGTCACTTTATTATGAAAATGGGCCTTTGGCGTCAAGTGGCCGTTATCATGATTCTTGACCGCGATCTTGCCGATGAGCGCTTTGCCTTCTTCAATACTCAACCCGTGTTGTTCAAAATACCGTGTTGCAATCATTCCAAAAGATCCCGGTGAAGTTCGTCTGGCTTCCAGTACCGGGCTCATTCCCCTTCCGGTGCCTAACCCGGCGAAACCGGTATCCTTTAGTTTTTCAACCCCAAGGGCCAGAACAGTGTCGAAAACGCCGCTGGCCACGGCCATGCAGGCCTCCAACAGCGCGATATGGCCGGAGGCACACCAGTTTTCGTTTCGGATAATCGGTATATTGTTCAGTTTCAGGGCATTGGCCGCAATCGTTCCGCCGATTCCGATCAACGGCGCCGAAACGGTTCCCAGCCAGCACGCCTGTATATCATCCGGTCCGATTCCGGCATCTTCGTAAGCCTCATATACCGCTTCTATAGCGAGATCTTCCGTGCCGACATCCCATCGTTCACCAAATTGGGTGCATCCCATACCGATGATGGCGATTTTATCCTTTATGGTACCAGCCATTGGTTACTCCCCCTCTTTTCTGATCGGTCTTAATTTCCAAAAATAATTATGAAATCCAGCGCCGTCATAGAGCCTTCTAAACGTCATTTCAACCGGCATCCCGATTGTAACTTCAGATGGTTCAAAATCGGTCATCAATCCATAAAACCGGATATTGCCCTGAATTTCTGCAACCGTTTGAATGAGAACGGGATCATCACTTCTTCCGGCGAGATTATCACGTGTAAACGTAAATACCGTGCCCGTTCTGTCGGAAATTCTAATCTCTTCAAATTCATCTTTTGAATGACAATTGTAACAGATCCTTTGAACAGGAAATGTGGTAACGCCGCAGGCGTTACATTTACTGGCATGCAACCTTATGGAAGAGTTTGCTTCCCGCCAGGAAGCTGTTGCAGAGGGAATGAGCCGAAAGGGTTCACCAGGTTGAGCATCGAAAACATTCTTGTAACTCAAAAATCGAGCGTAGGAAGAAAACATCAATTTGCTTTCTAATAATGACTTCATGGAGTGCTTGTTGACTTTTTCGAAGATCGCTCCGGTCGCCTTGAAAAGCATCGCATCCGCGCCGTCGGCATACGTAGCCAGCAGCAACAGGTCACCGGGGTTTGCGTCTTCGAGCGCTGCAGCCAGCATCATAAGCGGATGTGCCGCCCCGCAGTTTCCAACATTGGCCAGCAGGGGATCCTGGACCTGGGTATCCCCGTCGAAACCGAGTGCTTTTACCAGGTTATTGTGGGATCGGCCATCCGGGGCGGTGAAAATTACTTTGGATAGTTCGTCTGGTCGTAAATCATACTTTTTCATTATCCCCTTGACCACTTCCTTAATGTGTGCCGCGTACCCTTCTCCGAGTATGAAACGGCCTTCCCACTGCTTTACGAATCGGTCATCAGGATTTCTCCAAACGTCCATCATATCATTGGTAATCGCGTATCCACCCTCGTAGGTCGCGACTAGGTTCTCGTTGCCGATCCATAGGGCGGCTGCCCCGTCTCCAAAGATTTGCTCTTGATCGGATCTGGGATAAGCGAGCCTGGAATCGGCGGCCGTTATGATAAGGTTTCTTGTCGATCCGCTCTTGACGGAGTCCAGGGCGGCTTTTAATGCGGCGGTTCCGGAGCGCAGGGAATTGGAAAAATCTGTGGTAATGATATCGCGTCTCAAGTCGGCTGCGCCGGCAACAAGCGCTGAATTCATTTTTTCCAGGTAGGGTGAGGTTGTGGATGAAAAGAAGAGGCCGTCTATACACTCTCTATCTCTGCCGTACAGGCAATTCGTCGCGGCTTCCACTGCCATGGTGATACAGTCTTCATCGTTATTGGCAATACTTCGCTCGCCGACGATGGATCCTCTGCCCCAGGCGGAAGCAATTACTTTTCGCTCCATTCGCAAAACCGGGATATGACCACCATATGACACGATTCCAACCATGCTAAAATCCTCCTTTCAGGCAGTTCTTGCGGAGCCACATCGTGAAAAAACGATCCGAACAGTGCTTTAGAGCAAGTGGTTGTGGAGGGCTCTTACGATTGTGTCCGCGCAGTCGGTGCCGATCCCCCTGACTCCTGCGCAGTCCCCGGCCACGTACAGTCCGGGGATGGGCGTTCCGTTCGGATGCAGGAAGTCCCCCACTTGCCGGGTGTCCTGGCAGGTAGAGATTTGTTTCCGGCTACCAGCCTTTCGGTATGTGGATCGTGTTCTCGACGCCCACCAGGGAAAAGAGGGTTCCGAACAATGCAAGCCAGAACCAGATAAAGAAGAGAACGCCGAAAGCGGCAACCAAGATGACCCAAAAGAAGCGGATCGTTGCCCCTGGCCGTCCCCGACTCCTTTCCATTTCAGGCAGCTTTTCCCAGAAGATGGCAAACAGGAAGATCAGCAGGAACCAGCCCAGGAAGTTGTAGTGGGGGATTCCGAAGAAGAGAAGAAAATCTCCCTTTCCCCACACCCAGGCCATGATCTCCGGCGCGGTTTGAATCGGGTCCATCCACAGATCGATCGTCATCGCAATCAGGCCGCCGATCGTCGCCCGGCCCCAGAGGTTCATCCGGGGGAAGGCCTTGCCGGCCGTCAGTACGCAGGAATAGGCGATGAAGAACCAGCCGAGGCAGGCGATGATGGGGGTTTCCAGGAACCAGAGCCCTCCGCGGGTAAACCAGTAGGTGCCGTACGCCACTTCGCCAAGGGGGTTGTTCAGGAGGCCGCCGAAGAAACGTCCAGACAGAATCCACAGGCTTTCTTCCAGACCGGTGAAGACGAAAGAGCCGATCAGAAAGCACGAGGCCATCCAAAAACCGAAGTGCCTGCGGGCATGGACAAAGCATATCCAGGCGAGCAGGATCGTGAACAGATCTCCAAAGACCATGGCGGGCACGCTGTCTCCCATGGGAACGCCCTTGGCGAGGAGCGCCCCTTTCCCCTCGTCAGTCAACCCGTCCCACAGGATGGTTTCCTCCAGGGCCGGGTGCTTCCATGTAGAGACATCCGTGTTGCTCGGGACCCTCAGGACCTGTGGCTGGAAATGATGCAGGTAGGTACTGAATATGATGGTGAGAAACAGCAGTCCGTAAGCGACGATTCCGAATCTCTTGTCGTACGATGGATGGGGGGGAGCGGGCTGGATCGCTGGGGATTGTCCATTCATTCTTTCAGCCTTTCCTGTTGATGGAGTTGATAGTCGTAGAGATTATAACTCTCCATTGGATCGGTCTCAAGATCAACCAGCCATGGGAGCATAAGAAGTTCTTGACAGGCTCCTGTGATGTATTGCATAGTGTACGAGAATCCTTGAAGAACTACGTTATTCACAAACAAATGACCAGGAGGAGGTGCTCCGATGAATACTTTCCGGGCTCTTTGTTTGGGTTCGTTGCTCGTTGCTGCGGCTGTGCTGGTGTCCGGCTGCTCTGGCTGCGAAGAGACTCTTACACCGGAGCAACAACAGATCGTTGATGCCTTGAATCAGAGGGAACTGCCGGCTTGGTTCGACGAGGCGAAGTTCGGCATATTTATTCACTGGGGCCCGTATGCGGTTCCGGCATTTGCCCCAACAGAAGGGACCGTCAATGATGCTTTGATAAATCATTTCGATGACTGGGCGCTTCACATCCCATATGCGGAATGGTACTGGAACGCATTGCAGTATCAGGAGAGTGCAGTCTATGCATATCACGTTGCGAACTACGGGAGCGGCTATTCCTACGATAACTTCGGTCAGACATTCAGGGCAGAGACAGAAAATTGGGATCCTGAGGCATGGGCCGACCTGTTCGATGCGGCAGGTGCGAAGTATGTGGTATTGGTGACGAAGCACCATGACGGCTTCTTGATGTGGCCAAGCGCGCACACGAACCCGAACAAGAGCGACTGGTATTCCGAGCGGGATATTGTGGATGAACTGGCCACTGCCGTTCGTGGCCATGGGCTGCAGTTCGGCGTTTACT